>JAYTHN010000306.1:0-12133 GCA_043732505.1 Methylotenera sp. | reverse complement strand
TAATACCAACCCTCTACATTTTTAGGCTCTTTATCCGTCCAATTGCCCGCTACTTTTTGAACATCAGCCCAACGGTTATTTTGAAATGGTAATACAATTTGCATAAAAAACGGGCGGTTTTCGTCAGGAGCATCCCAAAATGGTAAGTCATGGGGCGTATTCAGTTTAATTTCAGGCGTGAGCAGCAAGTCTTTAACCCATTGAACGGACATATTGTAAAAGTAGGCATTGTGCCCTGGGCTTTTAAAGGTGCTAATACCAATGAGCTTACCGTCATAATCAAAAATCGGGCTGCCACTAGCACCTATTGCAAATGCAGCCTCGGTACGTATCACATTGCTGTCATCCATGGGGTACAGTGCCTTTATAGTGCTTAATGCCACATAAGGTGCTGGAGAGTCACTTGGCATAGAAATTGAAATGATAGGTTGTTCATATACAAGTGCAGCAGATTCGCCCAATTGTACGGGTTTTAGATTCGCCCACTCAAATCTCAGGATGCATACGTCATGTTTCCAGTCAGCTTGTACGGCTACTGGCCCATATTCTTCACCCCATTTTGAGACACTAATGCCATTAGAGTTTTGAATGACATGACAATTAGTCACTACATGATCTTTAGTAATTGCCACACCAGTACCAAATCCGTGCCCACCGGATTTAGTGGCAATACTTACTTTTACCAGTGATTCTTTCAATTGGTAAATAAGCGCATCTGATGGATCTGGTAATTGAGCAGCATGTGCATGCAATGATATGCTCAATAATGAAACTGAAACAATCACTAAAAGCTTGCCTTGAAGTAGAAGTGTTTTCATGTAGTTAACATACGCTTTTTGAAGCACTCAAAACTAAGAGCGAAATTTTAAGAAAAATTATCAGTAATATCAAAATAAATACAATATTTACATACGATTTAACAATTTATTCTCCTAAAAGTTCTATAATCTTCCGTACAAAAACACCCTTTCCATTAAACAACTCCAAAAGAGAAGATAAATGAGCACAAAAAATGCTGATATTGGCCTAGTTGGCCTTGCTGTTATGGGGCAAAATCTTGCCTTAAATATTGCCGATCATGGCTACACAATTGCGGTTTACAACCGTGATTCTAAAAAAATGGTCAATTTTATTGAAGAATGTAAAAAAAATGAGCCTTCACACGAAAACGTAGTGGGTCACGCTGATTTAGCTTCTTTCGTATTAAGTATCAAACGTCCACGTAAAATTATTTTATTGGTTAAAGCAGGTAGCGCAACAGACGTTACTATTAATGCTTTATTACCATTCTTAGAGCAAGGCGATATTATTATCGACGGTGGTAACTCATTGTGGACAGACACAATTCGTCGTGAAAAAGAATTAGCAGCTAAAGGCATCGATTTCATCGGTTCTGGCGTTTCAGGTGGTGAAACTGGCGCACGTTTCGGTCCTTCATTGATGCCTTCAGGTACACGTAAAGCATGGGCTAGCTTAGAGCCAATCTGGCGCGACATCGCGGCTAAAGTTGATGCTGTAACAGGTGAGCCATTAGAAGGCGGTACACCAGGCAAGCCAGTTGTTGGTGGTTTTTCATGTGCTGAATACATCGGCCCAGATGGTGCTGGTCACTATGTAAAAATGGTGCATAACGGTATTGAATACATCGACATGCAATTGATTTGCGAAGCTTACTGGTTGATGAAAAATCTACTTGGCATGCCAGCAGACGAAATCGGTAAAGTATTTGAAGAGTGGAACAAAGGCGAATTATCAAGCTTCTTGATTGAAATTACGGCTGATATCCTGCAACAAAAAGACCCAATGACTAAAGGTTTCTTGGTTGATCAAATTCTAGACACCGCAGGTCAAAAAGGTACTGGTCAGTGGACTGCAGCAAATGCGCTTGAATTAGGCGCACCAGCTAATGCGATTGCAGCAGCCGTTTATGCGCGTGCACTCTCAAGCCTAAAAGAAGAGCGTGTTGAAGCTAGCAAAATCTTAAAAGGCCCAGTGCTAGTTAAAGAAACAGATAAAAAAGCGATTATCGAAGCAATTAAAAATGCATTATATTGCTCAAAAATCTGTGCTTATGCACAAGGCTTCCAATTGATGGATAAAGCGCAAGTGGCTTATAACTGGAAACTTAACTTCGGTGAGCTTGCACAAATCTGGCGTGGCGGTTGTATCATTCGCGCACGTTTCTTGCAAAAAATCACGGATGCTTACGCATTAAATTCACGTTTGAAAAACTTGATGTTAGATCCATACTTCACGAATTCTATGAATGAAGGTCAAGCAGGTTGGCGTAAAGTGATTGCCTTGGCAGTCACTAACGGTATTCCAGCACAAGGTTTTGCAGCTGCTTTAGCGTATTACGATGGTTACCGCAGTGCAGATTTGCCAGCTAACTTGTTACAAGGTCAACGTGACTTCTTTGGCGCACATACTTATGAGCGTAAAGATCAACCACGTGGTCAGTTCTACCATTTAGATTGGCCGGAAGCGGGTCGTCCACAGTTAGAAATTTAATTGCTTAGTTGATCAAGCATTAAGTTAAGAAAAAGGGCAGAATTTCTGCCCTTTTTTATTAGCCGTCTCAATCATAAGAATTGAACTTTAGTAAGCTATTAACAACCTGTCACGCTACAGTTAGATATAAATCCAGAAATAAATGTAGATATCAAAATTAAAAAGATAAAAAACGATAGTTTTTGAGTGATCATTTTCAATTATTGACTTAACGTTCTGCTAAATAAATTCAACGCAAGTTGATAACCTAGCATGGCAGTTTGTGGGTCATAACGTTCGCCTTCATCGCGCATAAACGCATGTTGTGCATTGAACTCGTGCCAAGTAAATGTAAGGTTGGCATCCGTCATTTTTTTATAGACATCCATGCGACCAGCGGTAGGAATATGGTTATCTTGCTTGCCCCATACCATTAACATTTCACCTGAAATGTCACTCAGGCGCTCCATGCTATGTTGACCAGCTTGATTTGGAATAATGTGTGTATGTAAATCCGTTGCGTAGAAACAAGCCGTTGCTTTAACTTCAGGTTGAAATGCGGCACGAAACGCTAAATGGCCGCCGATACAGAAGCCCATTGCACCTATATTACCGTCATACCAAGCTTGTTGTTTGATGAAGGTAATCGTTGCAGCATTGTCAGTGTCATAGCTTTGTACATCTTTTGCTGATTTATCAGCGTTGCCTTTATCCCGACCTGCATCGTCATAGCCTAATACGGTACCAATTGGATTCAGTTCATGAAACACTTCAGGCACTAATACCGCGTAACCATGGCTTGCCATGATTTTAGCAGCACGTTCAATTGGACCAGTTTGCTGAAAAATTTCTGAATAAAATAAAATGGTAGGGTATTTTTCATTCCCTGCAGGCCTGTGTATATAGGTACGCATTGCGCCAGTAGGTGTATTGATGTCTGTAATATGGCTTTGAACGTTCATGACTTTTTGTTTACTCTCTGAAAGGTATGTTTTATATTTAAGTTATTGTACAACGGCATAAGCGATTTTTGATGATAGTACTATGTTAGACGCAGAACTTTATATGCTCTACTGCCTCAATGTAATTAGCTAAGTGAAAATTATTTAAAATTCATCTGGAAAACGTATGCGCCAACTATGTTGTAGGACAGTATTCTTCGCACTATTTTTACCCATACAATTGTCTTCAGTACAGCTCGTTTATGCAGAAGCACCAAAACCAGAGTTTGTTTTGGTGCTTAGTAACTCTATAGCTAAGGTACATGTTGAAGATAAAAATGGCCAGCATGGCATAGGCTCAGGTGTGGTAGTGGCGGTGAATAACGTGGCAACTAATTGTCATGTGATTGCAAATGCACGCGGTGTGGCTGTGAATAAGCTTGGAAATAGCTATGCACCAATTGCACTTAAAGCAGATTGGCATCATGATTTATGTATTTTAGTCTTTGATGATTTACCACTAAAACCATTCGAATTTGGTGAAAGTGCAAAATTACAGTATGAGCAACATATATTGGCACTAGGTTACTCTGGCAATTCACCCAGACCAGTAGAATCATTCGGCACGATTAAAGCGCTTATTCCTTTAGATGATAGTCAATTAATACGTACGACTACAGGCTTTAGAATGGGTGCCAGCGGTGGCGCATTGTTAGATTATGATGGCAAACTAATTGGTTTTACCACATTTAAAAGCCCAGGTAGACAAGGTTTTTACTACAGCTTGCCAGTAGAGTGGGTGGAAAAACTACTAGTACAACCTAGTATTTCACTCACATCTCAAACAGAGCAACCATTTTGGGACGTACCAGAAAAAGAACGCCCATTCTTTATGCAAGTGGTGCAACCATTGCAAACGGAAGAGTGGACTACGCTAGAGCTTATTTCAAAGGCTTGGGTAACGGTGGAGAAAAATAACCCAGAGGCGTGGTTATATCTAGGCATGGCTGAACAAGGCCTACAAGATTACGATAAAGCCAAACAAACATTTAATAAAGTTTTAGCATTAGCACCTAAGCATTCAAGTGCTTATTACCAGCTTGGTATGATTGCGATGGCGCAAAATGATAAAGCCGAGGCAGTTAAAATTGGTAAAATGCTAGAAGCTATCGATCCCGATTTTTCTGAGGAATACAGTATCGAGTTAGGTCTTATTCCCAAGCTTGAGCCATAATTGAGTAAGCTTTAAAGGCTACCGTTCGCTAATTCATCAGCAAAATGATGGTTTACATCGCGATGCACAGCTTCATCGTCGCGTACTACTAAAATCAAGTCGCGCAGAGTCGCATCTCCGCTTAAATGCCAATAATCAATGGCTAACTGGGGCGCGGGTACATTTTTATAAGCACCATTATCTACACCAGCTAAGTATTCTGTGTAACTAAACACTGCTTCCTCTTCAAAATAGCCTACTAATCGATGCGCTGTTTTTGCAGAGATAATGTACAACAGAAAAAATAAATTATAAAAAACACCCTGCGCAATTACTATTAGCATGCGCTCAAACCAATTTGGCTGGGCAATTTCAATAAACGTCATCAAATGCATGCGTTCATTTTCCGCTTCGTCTAATAATTGACGAATCCAACCATGATCAGATTGCATACGACGCAGTGCTTTTAAGTGCTGCAAAGCACCAGCTACCATGCCTGGCACAGCGGCAACTGTTTCTAATACAACCGCACGATTTCCATACCGATGGGCAAAAAAGGTATCTGCAAAGAATCGCAAAGCTTTTGTGATGACGAGTGCTACATGGTCAGAAAAATCTTCTGGTACGTGATGCGGTCTAGTGCCAGGTTGAGTAATGTCTTTTGATTGAATACTACTTGGAGTTGTCATATTGCAAGCATAATGAATGCACCTAAAAAATAACTAACATCAAACTTAATCATTGATTAAATAAATAAGGCTATACCTTAAGAGTAACATTTAAAAATTAATTGATAATTTTTGTAGTTAAACGCAGTCACAAGATGCATTTAATAATAACTGTAAATCAGTTTTGGGACTTTTTTCACCAGCTTTATTAGTGCAAAAAGGTGCAATAAACTGCTCGACTGGTTTCACGGATTCAGCTTTAACGGATTTTTTTTTGCTTTTAGCTTTTGTGTATAGGCTAGTAGGTGTGCGATTTGAAGTGGCTAGTTGCATGATATTTTCCTTTTGGGAGTTAAATTCGCCAAATTTTTGTTTCGGTCAGAATTGAGAGTTATCTCAGTACAAAAAATTCAATTGAACATAAGTTTTTATAGATGGATACTCAAACGCATACCCTTAATTTTGGATGACACTTTATTAAATATAATTTAAAAGATGGAAAGTTTATTCTTTAATGGCAACATTAAACATTATTTAATTTAGATATGGTTTGCTAAACGCGCTAGTATTTTCGTAAAATGATGTATTGAATGTATTTATTTAATACAATAGTCTCAGAAAGTTAACCTTTAATTTCTTGGCTTCATATTAGGCATGCAACAGACTTTAAAACAAACGATACAATTGACCATTAATGGTAAGCAACGCAGTTTTGAGGCTGGTATTTTTACAGTCGCAAATCTCGTCACAAGTTTAGGGTTAGAAGGCAAGCGCTTAGCCATTGAATGCAATGGCGAAATCGTGCCGCGTAGTCAGTTTGTGCAAACACAATTATCAGAGGGCGATAAGCTAGAAATTGTTGGTGCTGTTGGCGGCGGTTAACGGAGTAAGTGTTGAGTATGAGCTTAAATTGAGCGCATGAATTTAAGATTTAAAAGGATATATAACGTTGTCAGATTTAATTAAAATGCCAGATTCACTAAAAATCGCCGATAAAAGCTACAGCTCACGTCTATTGGTGGGTACTGGTAAATATAAAGATTTCACACAAACCCGTGAAGCAATTGATGCTAGTGGTGCAGAAATTATTACCGTGGCTATTCGACGTACGAATATTGGCCAAACTGCAGGTGAGCCGTCATTGCTAGATTATTTGCCGACAGAAGAATTTACCTATCTACCAAATACTGCTGGCTGTTATTCTGCTGATGATGCCGTGCGCACTTTACGTCTCGCGCGCGAACTCTTAGATGGGCATAAGTTAGTCAAGTTAGAAGTGCTTGGTGACCCTAATACACTCTACCCAAATATGCTAGAAACGATTGCAGCAGCAAAAGTGTTAGTAAAAGATGGTTTTGATGTAATGGTATATTGTTCAGATGACCCAATTATGGCGAAACAATTAGAAGAAATTGGCTGTTGTGCTGTGATGCCATTAGCATCTTTAATTGGTTCAGGTATGGGCATTTTAAATCCTTGGAATCTACAAATCATCATTGCTAACGCCAATATTCCAGTGCTGGTAGATGCTGGCGTTGGTACGGCTTCTGATGCCGCTATCGCAATGGAGCTCGGTTGCCAAGGTGTGTTGATGAATACTGCAATTGCCGCCGCTAATAACCCTGTATTAATGGCTAGTGCGATGAAAAAAGCGGTTGAAGCTGGTCGAGAAGCTTATTTAGCAGGGCGTATGCCTAAAAAATTATATTTAGCCAGCCCTAGCTCGCCAACTTCTGGCCTTATTACCTAATGAGCGCTTCATATACTAAGTGTACAACATGAGTAGCGCTAAGCATTACGAGTGCACCGTGACCGTTGAAACGGTTTTTATTCCTGAGCAATCCGATGTTGAACATAACCGTTATGCGTTTGCTTACCACGTTCAAATCATCAATACAGGTAATGTGCCTGCGCAGTTAATTAGTCGACACTGGATTATTACTGAGGCCAATGGTGAAGAGCAGGAGGTTAAGGGTTTAGGCGTTGTTGGCGAACAACCACTGCTGAGACCTAATGAGCATTTTGAATATACTAGTGGCACCGTGATTAATACACCAATGGGTGAAATGCGTGGTACTTATCAAATGGTGGCTGAAGACGGTGCTAGCTTCGAAGCAATTGTTAATACTTTTGTACTCGCAATGCCTAGGGTGTTACATTAGTTTGATGGGAATACAATTGCTCAAGCATAGATTGGTATATAAACCAGCCCTATTTCCTTTATTGATATTATTTGCTATTTCGATTGCTGCCTGTACCAAAAATACCGTTTCGGTAAAACCTAATTCGCCAACTGCACCAAATCTAAAATGTGAATGTAGAACTATCAAAGGTGCTGAAAAAAATACCGATAGTGTAATTTCTGAACTGAAAGTTTTGGATAATAAGTCTGCAGAAGCTAAACCAAACGATGTAAAAATTGCAGATTATGGGCTACTTAAGCCTGCTAAATGGGAAGACATTGATGGGTTTAACGCCAATAACTCAGCGCTAGGCAATTTAAACCAAGATAATTTAAGTTTGGCTTGGTCAGCTTGGATGCAAAGCTGTTCAACGCTAGTGAATAAACCTCTTTGGCAAAATGCTTGTAATGCGGCTAATCATCTCAATATTCAAACAGCGGGTAAACCAAATACAGAAACCGTAAAGACCTATTTCAAACAGTATTTTTCGGTCTATAAAACCACAAATATAGATGGCAGTGATACTGGCTCAATCACTGGTTATTATGAGCCTCTACTAAAAGGCAGTCGCACAAAGTCTGCTAAATATCCGAATCCTTTATATACCACGCCCGATGATTTAATCACAGTTGAACTGGATAGCATCTATCCTGAGCTAAAGTTTAAGCGCATACGTGGCCGGCTAGTGGGCAATAAACTGGTGCCTTATTACACTCGTGCAGATATTGAAATGGATACTTCGCCGATTAAAGGACGTGAGTTTATTTATATTGATGACATCATCGACGTCTTTTTTCTGCAGATTCAAGGTTCAGGACTAGTTCAATTGGATAGTGGCGAACAAGTACATGTAGGCTATGCCGACCAAAATGGTCAAACTTATAGTTCTATAGGCCGTTTATTAATTGAACGCGGAGAACTTACATTAGCTAGTGCCTCTATGCAAGGCATCAAAAATTGGGCGCGTAATAACCCAACCAAGCTTAAAGATTTATTAAATAGTAATCCAAGTTATGTATTTTTTAGAGAGTTGCCAGCTGGTTTACCAGGCCCATTAGGTGCGCTAGGTGTGCCAATTTTGGCTGAGCGTACTTTGGCAATTGATGCTAAATTTGTACCATTAGGTGCGCCAGTATTTTTATCTACTACTGAACCCAACAGTGCAAAACCTTTAAAACGACTCATGATGGCGCAAGATACAGGTGGTGCGATTAAAGGTGGTGTTCGTGCAGACTTTTTTTGGGGTTCAGGTTTTGATGCTGGCGCTAAAGCAGGTGCTATGAAGCAATCAGGCAAAATTTGGGTATTGTTACCGAAAGATTTTGTTTTTAAATAATGATTTCCAAATATGCTTTATAAACCCGCTAAATAATAAATTTGAATAATAAAAAAGGTGCTAAAAGCACCTTTTTTAACGAATAATTAAACAATTAAGTTTAAATTATTTGTTCATTAAGTACATTGTAACTTCAAAACCGAAACGCATTTCAGTAGCAGCTTGTGTTGTCCACATAATAATTTTCCTCTTAGATTTGTTCGTATCGCATTTACTTAACGTGTAATTCACACACGACATATATAAATTAACAACATGACACCTGTCATTAAAACAAGCTAATGAAAATCATTAGAAATTTGAACCAGATAGTTAAATTGATGTGATTTTGCCTAGACTAATTTTTTAATCCATTTAATAAAGCTCATTAAATATTCAGGTTGCCGTATGCACAGATAAATAGTCACTAATGCGTTCAGTGCGGCTGTTGCCATAAATAGTTGCGGAATGCTAAAGCCCTGCTTGAATAAAAATATAGAAAAGCCAGCAGAAACTACCATGAACATGGCATTAAGAATATTGTTCGCTGCAATCACTCTTGATTCACGACTTTTTTCAGCATGAGTTTGAATGAATGCATATAAAGGGACGATATAAAAACCGCCAAAAATTCCAATTAACGCAATATCAGCGAGTAAACGCCAACTCGTTGACTGGGCTATAAATGTTAGGTAATTTTGTGTACTAGCTTGAATAAAATAATGTGCACCAGAACAGGCAAAGTCGGCACCAAACAGCGTTAGGCCAATTGCACCAAACACTACTAACCCTAATTCAACTTTACCTTTCGATAGCTTTTCACACATTAATGAGCCGATACCGATACCTAGTGAAAATATGGTGAGTAGCAATATAAATATACTTTCGTTGCCATGTAGTACTGTTTTTGTAAAACTGGGAAATTGCGCCAGTAAAGTAATGCCATAAAACCAAAACCATGAGATAGCAATGAGTGCTAGCCATATGACTTGGTGACTCCATACGGATTTTAAGTTATGAAATGTTTCGGTAATGGGATTCCAGTTAATTTTTAAATGCGGGTCAGCTGCAGGTGAGTTTGGAATGCCGCGACTGGTAAAATAGCCCAAAATAGCGATAGTGATAATCGCAGCGCTGCTCAATAATTCATTATGAGCAAGTGTAGCCAGCCATGCGCCTAACACCTGCCCTAGTAAAATTGCTAAAAAACTGCCCATCTCCACAATGCCATTGCCACCTATTAATTCGTTCTCTTTCAGGTGTTGCGGCAAGTAAGAGTATTTTACTGGGCCAAACAATGTTGAGTGCATGCCCATCATAAAAAGTGCAGCGGTTAATAGCAATAGGTTGTGTAGAAAAAATCCTACGCTGGCAAATAGCATGATGCAAACTTCAAATACTTTTACTAAACGGATGATTTTTGATTTCTCAAATTTATCAGCAATTTGTCCAGCAGTGGCTGAAAACAAAAAAAATGGCAAAATAAACAAGCCTGGCAGTAAAATGATCAGTGTTACACTATTAATATTTTTTAAGCTTGCACCATGAAAAGCTACGAGCGTTATCAATGCAGTTTTGAATACATTGTCGTTAAAAGCACCCCAAAATTGGGTGTAGAAGAATGGGCGAAAGCGACGCTCGCGCATCAAGCTAAATTGATTGCTCATGTTTTATTCTCGGTTGCGGTTTGATCAATCAAATCAGTATCATCATTTTCAGCCATCTGTTTTAAAGTTAAGTAGTCTGTTTTCCCTGTCCCTAACATGGGTAGCTCTGCAATCACAATGATTTTGCGCGCAACAGCGAGTTCTGGGCTACCTGCTGTTTTTGCATTGATATTCAATTGTTCGCGTGTTATTGCGTTGTCTGTGGTGTATAGAACGATATTCTCACCACGCTGCGCATCCTTTTGTGTGGTGGCTGCGTGTTGATAGTCTGGAGAAGCTTGTGTAGCAATGGCTTCTACTGTTTCTAGTGATACCATTTCGCCCGCTACCTTAGCAAAGCGTTTTACACGACCTTTGATGAAAACAAAGCCATCATTATCAATTTCTACAATATCGCCCGTGTTGTACCAGTGAGGCCCTAATTCATTGTTGGGCGGTTGAATCACGCCAGGGTTGTCAAACAGATAATAGCCTTGCATTACGTTTGGACCACGGACAGAAAGTAGGCTCCCATGATTGATGCCAGGCACTCTTTCTAATGAGGTTTCTAAACTGGGCATAATGTGCCTTCAGAGCCAGTTCTATTCGCCATCGGGGTGTTAACGGCTAATACAGGTGCGCATTCTGTCGCACCATAACCCTCTAATATGCGGATACCAAATTTATTTGACCAAATTTCGCGCACTTCTTCGCTCAGTTTTTCTGCACCTACGACAACATAACGTAATTTGTAAAAATCATACGGATTTGCAAATTTGGCATAGTTGCTTAAAAAAGTGCTAGTGCCAAATAATACTGTACAGCCCTTGTCATAAATCACTTCTGGTATCACACAATAATGTAATGGCGAAGGATAGATAAATAATCGAGTACCAGTGACGAGTGGCATGATGGCGCCATTAGTAAAACCGAAGGCATGAAAAAGTGGTAGCACCATCATAAATTTATCTTGTATAGAAAAATCTATCACCGATTTTATTTGTGCGATGTTCGCTAATATGCTGCCGTGGGAGTGCACTACGCCCTTTGGTTTCCCCTCTGAGCCTGAGGTAAACAAGACGACTGCAGGGTCAGTGGTTTTAGATTTTTTAGTAGCGAGTCTTGGTAACCATACGGCAAAACCCATTAACCAAACTTTATCTAGCCAAGTAAATTTGGCGTATAAATCTTCTAAGTAAAAGACTTTAACGTTATTTAGCCCATCTATTACAGCCTCAAGTTTTGCAACTGTAATAAATTCACGTGAGCTAATAATGGTGTGAATCTTTGCAACGGTACAAGCATTTTGAATGCCACCACTACCAGCGGTGTAATTAAGCATCGCAGGGACGCGGGCAAACGCACTCATGCCAAAAATCAAACAAATAGTATTAGTTACATTTGGCATTAATACCCCTATATTTTCATGTGGCTTGCTCACTTTGCATGCAAGTTTGCCGAGTGCTAAACTTTTTTTCAATAATTGACCATAAGTTTCTTCTACTTGGCCCATGTCTTCAACAAGTGCGGTTTTGCGCCCATACATTACAATGGCATCTAAAAATGCGCTAAATAGGGTGTTCACAGGCGCAGAGCTAAACATCATATTTTGCATTGTGCGGCGCATGGCATCGCCCGCTAATTTACGTCTAGCTTTTGCCGTAGGCGCATTTGTCA
>JAYTHN010000305.1:0-12141 GCA_043732505.1 Methylotenera sp. | reverse complement strand
AGTTGCTCAAACTGGTGTTGGGCAAAATAACCTATATTTAAATCTTTGCCTTCAACACGCTTACCACTTAAGGGTTGTAGCTCGTTAGCTAACAATTTTATTAGTGTGGTTTTACCTGCACCATTACGGCCTAATAAACCCAAGCGCTCACCTGGCCGAATAGCGAGTGCGATGTCTTTAATTAACGCTACATTGTTATAGCCCACAGACATATCATCCAGCACGAGCAACGGATCTGGCGCGGAGATTGGCACTCTGAACTCAAAATTAAATTGCGAATCCACATGTGCGGCAGAAATGATTTCCATACGCTCTAATGCTTTAATGCGGCTCTGGGCTTGGCGGGCTTTGGTCGCTTGTACGCGAAAACGGTCAATATAGCTTTGTAAATGGCTCACCTTTCGCTGTTGCTTTTCAAACATCGCTTGTTGCAAAGCTAATTTTTCGGCACGCTGACGCTCAAAATCTGAATAGCCACCGCGATATAAAGTGAGCGTTTGCTGCTCAATATGTGCAATGTGATTAACAATCGCATCTAGAAAGTCTCTATCATGGGAAATCAAAACCAGCGTGCCGCGATAGCTTTGTAGCCAACCTTCTAGCCAAATTACTGCATCTAGATCTAAGTGATTAGTCGGTTCATCCAACAATAATAAATCTGAACGGCACATTAAGGCGCGCGCAAGATTCAACCTAACTCGCCAACCGCCTGAAAAGGTAGAGACTGCTTGCTGAAGATTCGCTTGACTGAAACCTAGGCCGCTTAATAACTCTGCAGAACGCGCTTTAGCACTGTAACCATCAATATCCATCAGGCGATTATGCAATTCGGCTATCAACTCACCCTTATGATTGGTTTCAGCATCAATCAGTGCAGTTTCAATATGACGTAGCTCAACATCGCCATCTAATACAAACTCAATAGCGGGCATGGCTAATGCTGGCGTTTCTTGTGCAACGTGCGCGATCACCCAAGTAGATGGCATGTCTAAATCGCCTGATTCCAGCTGCATTTCACCGCGCAATAAAGCAAATAAAGATGATTTTCCAGCGCCATTTGCGCCTGTTAAACCAACTTTATGACCAGGATGTAGTTGCAATGAAGCGGCTTGAATAAGAACTTTAATGCCGCGTACTAAAGTAAGTTGTTTGAATTGAATCAAGGGATAACCATCTAAAATAAAATGACTTAAATTAGCCAAAATTGAGTAAATGAAGTTATTCTAAATCATTCACGCAATACTCTTAACAACTCTTTACTTACATTTGACAACCTAGTGTTTAACTAAACATTTATATGTGATAGTTATTGCAGTAAAATAGACGGCAATCATCTATCAATTAAAAGCTGGCCTTTGTAATTTAAAAATTACGTGCACACTGGTCAAACAATAAAGTTTACGCTTCGCTATCTATGGTCAAAAAATCTCTCCTCTGGATTTATCGCTGCTTATTTTGGCTGATCTCAGTCGCAGTCATCATCGTGACGGTTATCGCATTGGCAATACAGTTTTTAATAATGCCGAATATAGATCAATATAAAGATAAAATCGCTACATTCGCCAGTAAAGCGGCACAACAAAAAGTTGTGATTGGTAATATTAAAGCGGGTTGGCAAGGCATAAATCCACATTTATCATTATCTAATATTGATATTTTTGATGCACAAAATCGTCCAGCGTTACAGCTAAAAAATACTGAAGTCTCATTATCTTGGCTAAGTATCCCGATGTTTGAGCCACATCTCGCAGAACTGGAAATTCGTGCACCAGAACTTACGATTCGCCGTGTTGCTGGCGGTGAGATTTTTGTCGGTGGTATTGGTATGCGTGGTCCTTCTAAACCAGACTTAATTAATTGGTTGTTGCGACAAACTAAATTAGAAGTTAATGATGCCAAGGTAGTTTGGCTAGATGAAATGCGTGGTGCTCCTAGCCTAAGTTTGGACAAACTTAATCTGGAAGTTCTGAGCCCACCTTGGAAAAGCTTGATTAAAGGTCATAGCATTAATTTAAGCACCCTTCCTTCAGTAGGTACACTCAACCCTATTATTATTAGTGGCAATGTATATGGTAATGATGTTAGCCATGCTGAAGAGTGGAGTGGCAACCTGACATTAGAAGTGAAAAATGCTAATATTACAGCATTTAAACCGTGGTTAGACTATCCTATTGACATGCAATCTGGTGTCGGTAGCACAAGATTTGAAGTTTATTTTGCGAATCGTCAGCTTCGCGCTATTACTAGCGATGTCGCTTTAGATCATGTAACAATGCAATTCAAAGCTAACGCCGAGCCTATTTTATTGAGTAAATTGGCTGGTAAGCTTAATTGGACAAACTTAAGCACTGTGTTGTCATTGAATACTGGTAAGCCCAGCACTGGACAATCATTTGTTGTTGAGCATTTAACCTTTAGCACTAACAATGGCTTCAACCTGCAAGACTTAGCAGCCACCTACACAGAAACCGCCACAGAAAGCGCGCAAGGCCACAAAGCACTCAGTATAAAACTTGCGCATATCAGCTTAGCAAACATCAATCCTTATTTAGCGCAACTGCCTGTGCCTAATAATATGTTGCAAACAATCAACAACCTAGCGCCTAGTGGCAATTTAGATAATTTTGCGCTTAATTGGCAGGGCAACCAATACACCACAAAAAATTACCAATTTAGTAGCAAGTTTAGCGGTTTAAGCATGCAAGCCTATGAAAAAATACCAGGCTTCAATAATTTATCAGGCGACATTAAAGCCAATCAAAGTACTGGAAAGCTCACGCTGAATACACAAAATGCAAAGTTAGATATCAAGGATGTTTTACGTTGGCCTATACCCGCTGATAAGTTAACGGGTGAGATAAATTGGAGTATTCGAAACACTAATACTAACGGCAAAGAAGCTAAAATTGATGTAAGCAAGTTAGCGATTTCTAGCTCTCACTTAACTGGCTCAATAGATGGCTATTACATTATGGATGGTAACAAGGGTGGTTATCTAGATTTAAAAGGTAAGTTTGAGCGTGGCGATGCTAAATACGCGCTATTTTATTACCCGAAGATACTAGGTAAAAATACCCTGCATTGGCTAGACACTTCAATTTTAGCGGGTCATGCTAAGGGTATTATTCTCACGGTTAAAGGGCGCTTGGCTGATTTTCCATTTGTGGATAACAAAAATAATATAGATACCAAACTTGGGCTATTTAAAGTAACTGCAAAAGTCAGCGACAGTGTCATTGAATATGGCACGGGTTGGCCATTAGTTGAAGGCTTGGGCATCAACTTGCTGTTTGAAGGCAAACGGATGGAGCTAAACGCAACTAGTGGTCATGTATTTGGCAACCAAATTGTTAGCAGTAAATCTACCATAGCGCAGCTAGATGCTGATGATCCCATCTTGAATATGGTCAACGAAATCAAAGGTCCAGTGATAGATGGCATCAAGTTTGTCAATAACAGCCCCGTGGCAGAGCTCACACAAGGGTTTACTGATAATTTAAAAACTAGTGGTCAAGGTAAACTTAATTTAAGTTTGAAAATACCTTTAAATGATATCGAACGTGCAGAATACAAAGGCGCATATCTTATTAGCAACGGTGCAATGGAAAGTGTGGATGCGCCTGCACTAAGCCATATTAACGGCCTCTTAGAATTTACCGAGAGTAGCTTGACCGCTAAAAATATTAAAGCTACTGCATTTGGTGCACCAGTGGCATTTAATTTGGCCTCAGGTAAAGATAAAATCATCTATGTGAATGCCAAAGGCAAAATTACTGATGATGTAATCAAGCAATTTTTCATTACGCAAAACTTAGTTAAAGGTGGCAATTACATCAGTGGTAATACAGATTGGCTCGGTGAGATTATCATTCAAAAACCAACTGTTAATGTTGCCATACGATCAGACTTATTAGGTTTAAGCTCAAAATTACCATCACCACTGAATAAAGCTTTTAATGAGCGCCTAAGTCTACGTATTGATAAAAAACAAGATGCGACTTCTGACCTAATTGTGGTCAATATTGGGAATAAAGTGGTTGCTAAAATAGCCCGCACGCTTGTGAATGGAAAACTGCAACTAGATCGTGCCGTTGTTCGGTTGAATTCCGACAAAAATAGTTTTACAGCATTAAACACTAGCAATAGTAGCCCTTCAGAGTTGGATACCAAAAGTGAATTTGGCAAAACCAAAGGTTTAGAGTTCTTTGGTAGCTTAGATTATCTAGATGTTGACGCATGGCGTAATGTGATGGCTGATTTTACAGAGGTGTCTAAACAAAGCTCGCCATTACAGATTCAAAAAATAGCAATTAAAATCAATGCACTAGATATATTCGACAGACGTTTAAATCAATTAAAGATATCAAACAAATCGGATAAAGATGGTCTACGTGCCAATATTCAAAGCCGTGAAATTTCAGGTGATTTGCAATGGCAGAATCAAAATAATGGCAAACTAATTGCACGCCTAACCAATTTCACTATCCCTGAAGCATCGCCAAATCGCAGTGCGGATAAACATGTTGATGTTAATACCAAAGAGGTAATAAAACTAAATCAAATTTATCCAGCATTAGATATTACTGCAGACAGCTTTGAGTTCGATAAAAAGAAAATTGGCAGTTTAGAACTCATCGCATTTCCACAAGATAACAATTGGAGCATACAGAAATTTAAGCTGATTAACCCAGAAAGTACTCTCACTGCTGACGGTGTCTGGAATAAATGGGTACGCAACCCAAACACGCGCCTCAATTTAAGTTGGGATATTAAAGATGTAGGTAAAACACTCAAAAGATTTGGTCATCCTGATACCATCAAAGGTGGTGATGGTGAGTTATCTGGTCAGCTTAACTGGGCAGGTAGCCCACATGAGTTTGACACCCTGCAGTTAAATGGTAATTTACAATTTGAAGTGCGCAAAGGTCAGATTTTAAAAGTACAGCCAGGCGTGGGTCGTTTATTAGGTTTACTCAGCCTACAAAGCCTGCCTAGACGTTTAAGCTTAGATTTTAGAGATTTATTTAGTAATGGCTTTGCTTTTGATAAAATTAACGCCACGGTAAAAATTGACCACGGGGTAATGAGTAGCGATAATTTTGAAATGGGCGGTCCAGCGGCGGATGTGACTATTAAAGGTGAAACGAACTTACAAAAAGAAACGCAACAGTTGTTTGTAAAAGTGATGCCGAATATTAGTGATAGCTTATCTTTGGCCGCATTAGCTGGTGGTCCACTGGCGGGTGCAGTAGCATTTTTGGCACAAAAAATATTAAAGGACCCGTTGAATAAAATCGCCTCTACTGAATATCAAATTATTGGCACTTGGGATAATCCACAAGAGGTTAACAGTGCCAAAAGTACCCAAGATGTCATCAAAGAGTCACCATTAAACTAGCAAAAATGTTATACATTACTCAACATTATTACATTTGACAATATTTGGATTCTATATGGCGATTACCTCACGCTTAAAAACCACTAAAGCCAAGCCTCTTAATCAAGAATTCACTAAAGTCGCCGCCATACAAATGGCTTCAGGGCCTTATGTATCTGCAAATTTGAGTGAAGCAGAGCGTTTAATTGAGATCGCGGTTAATCAAGGTGCTAAGTTAGTCGTGTTGCCCGAGTACTTTGCAATTATGGGTTTAAAAGAAACCGATAAAGTGCTAGTGCGTGAAGAAAAAGGCAAAGGCCCTATTCAAAATTTTCTAAGCAAAATAGCTAAAAAATATAAAATTTGGCTAATTGGCGGCTCGGTGCCTATAGTAAGTAATTTTCCAAATAAAGTGCGTAATTGCTGCCTTGTGTATGACGATAAAGGTCACCAAGTGGCGAGTTATGACAAAATTCATTTATTTGGTTTGGACTTCGGTATTGAGCATTATCACGAAGAAAAAACCATAGAATCTGGCGATACGATTACTGTTGTTGAAACACCATTTGGTAAAATTGGATTGTCTATTTGCTATGACTTACGCTTTCCTGAACTTTATCGCGCGATGGGGGAAGTGGACATCATTGTCATTCCATCGGCATTTACTGAAACTACAGGTAAAGCACATTGGGAAAGCTTGATACGGGCACGCGCCATTGAAAATTTGAGCTATGTAGTCGCAGCGGCGCAAGGTGGTTATCACTTATCTGGCCGTGAAACACATGGTAATAGCATGATCGTTGACCCATGGGGTGTGATTTTAGATCGTTTGCCGCGTGGTTCTGGGGTTGTTATTGCAACAATGAACCCCAAGTATCAGGCAAGCTTGCGAGAAAGTTTACCAGCGCTCAAGCATCGTACTATTAAAATTGAAGCAAAATAAATCAGCAACCTAAGGCATAAATTCTAATCATGTGTTTACAGTTAGAATTGCAGATTTTACTTAGTAGTAAGTGTTATATTTAATGATATATTTAGCTTATCAGAATTAACTGTGTAATAAATTTAATTAGGTCATTTAATACTATATGAAACCTCAAGATATTCCAAGTAGCTCAAATCCTGTGATTGGCTCACATTTTGACGAAGCAACAAAGGCTTTATTAATGCCCGCTAGTTTAGATATCGCCAAATTACAAAATGTACTTGGCAATATGATGTCGCACAAAATTGATTATGCTGATTTGTATTTTCAATATAGCCGCAGTGAATCTTGGGGCTTAGAAGAAGGCCAAGTTAAATCGGGTAATTTCTCGATTGACCAAGGGGTCGGCGTGCGTGCAGTGAGTGGTGAAAAAACTGCTTTTGCGTATTCTGACGATATTAATTTGGGCGCATTACAAGAAGCCGCCAAGGCAACTAAAGCGATATCCAGTTTTGGTCATGAGCAAACCTCTACCAGCCAAGTGATTAGGCGCCAAACATCACAACTTTACTTGCCACAAGACCCAATTGCATCGATTTCAGCAGACGCAAAAGTAAGATTACTTGAGCGCATTGAAGCGATTGCTAGAAAGATTGATTCGCGTATTACACAAGTTACCGCATCGATTGCGGGCGAATATGAAGTGATTATGGTCGCACGCCATGATGGTGTGATGGCTGCTGATGTGCGCCC
Source organism: Methylotenera sp. (assembly GCA_043732505.1). Classification (GTDB taxonomy): domain Bacteria; phylum Pseudomonadota; class Gammaproteobacteria; order Burkholderiales; family Methylophilaceae; genus Methylotenera. The sequence goes on along the minus strand of JAYTHN010000305.1, from coordinate 5,086 downwards.
ATTGGTGCGCTTGGGCATTAACGTGATTGCAGAAAGTAATGGTCGTCGAGAGCAAGGATCAGCAGGTGGTGGTGGCCGTTTTGATTACAGTTATTTTACTGATGAAATCTTGCACGATTACGCACAAAAAGCAGTTCATCAAGCCTTAGTTAACTTGGATGCACGCGCTGCGCCAGCAGGCAGCATGACAGTAGTATTAGGCGCTGGCTGGCCTGGTATATTGTTGCATGAGGCGATTGGTCACGGTTTGGAAGGCGACTTCAACCGCAAAGGCAGTTCAGCATTCAGCAATATGATCGGTCAACAAGTTGCAGCAAAAGGCATCACAATTGTTGATGACGGCACTATTAGCGATAGAAGAGGCTCACTCAGTGTTGATGATGAAGGCAACCAAACCAATAGAACCGTGTTGATAGAAGACGGTATTTTACGTGGCTATATTCAAGATACTTTGAATGCGCGCCTAATGAATATGTCAGTGACAGGCAATGCGCGCCGTGAAAGTTACGCACATATTCCAATGCCACGTATGACGAATACTTATATGCTCAATGGCAATATGCCGCCTGAAGAGATTATTAAATCTGTGAAAAAAGGCTTATACGCAGCCAATTTTGGTGGTGGCCAGGTAGATATTACCAGCGGCAAGTTTGTGTTTAGCGCTGCCGAAGCTTATATGATCGAAGACGGCAAAATCACTTACCCAGTGAAAGGCGCCACTTTAATCGGTAATGGTCCAGAAGTATTGAAACGCGTATCAATGATAGGCAACGATATGTCCTTAGATTCTGGTGTAGGCACTTGCGGTAAAGAAGGTCAAAGTGTGCCTGTAGGTGTAGGTCAGCCTACGCTTAAAATCGACGCGCTGACGGTAGGCGGTACAGCTTAATCTAACCTCCTTAATACCTCAAAAATATAAAGGTTGCAGCTTTGCAACCTTTATAATCTTATTCTTTCTAAAACACTTCATTTTACAAGTAGCACTCAATATTCATGACGCAGATTTCACTGCCTATTCCGAAAGCTGGTCAATCTGCCCGTTTTGAACTCAAAACCAATGGCGAGGATGGCTTAGCACTTGCCGAATTAGCCACTAAACTTAAAAGTAATAAGCAAGCACTGGTTGTCATCACGGCTAATGCGTTTGATGCACAACGTCTTCTGGAAGAAATACCCTACTTTGCGCCTAGTTTAAGTGTGCATCTTTTACCTGATTGGGAAACCTTACCTTACGACCAGTTTTCTCCACATCCTGATTTAATCTCTGAGCGTTTAACTACGCTGTACCAAATTGCGCAAAACGCCTGTGATGTGGTTATTGTGCCGCTATCTACAGCACTAATCCGGTTAAGTCCGCGGGCGTATTTAAGTGCTAATACTTTTATTCTTAAAAAAGGGCAAAAGCTAGATACCGAAGCGCTGCGTTTACAGTGTACTGAAGCGGGCTACCATCATGTAAGCCAAGTCATTAGCCATGGCGAATTCAGTGTGCGTGGTGGGTTAGTAGACTTATTCCCGATGGGTTCTGCACTACCCTATCGGCTGGATTTGTTTGATAATGAAATTGAAACGATTCGTACTTTTGATGTAGATACCCAACGTAGTTTATATCCAGTGCCAGAAATCCGGCTGTTACCTGCGCGTGAGTTTCCGCTTGATGAAGCTGGTATCGCTTTATTTCGCGGGCAATTTAGAGAGTCTTTTGAAGGCGACCCACAGCGCGCTAAAATCTATAAAGATGTCAGTAAAGGCTTAGCCTCTGGCGGTATTGAGTGGTATTTACCGCTGTTTTTTGAGCAAACTGCAACATTGCTTGATTATCTCTCAGCGGATTGTTTATTGTGCCTACACGGCGATTTAGACCATAGCGCACAAAGCTTCTGGCGCGAGGCACAATCGCGTTATAGATTGCTAGCGCATGATGCTGAACGACCCTTGTTAATCCCAGAAAAACTACTGATTAAAACTGAAGATTTTTTTAGTGCCACACATCAATTTACACGGCTTGCATTAACCACCAACAATACTAAAACTGGCTTGCCAGCTTTAGATATAGAACGTCGCGCTGAACAGCCATTACATAAACTACAAAGTTATATTAACGACTTTTCAGGACGCATTTTAATTGCGGCTGAGAGCCTAGGTCGTCGCGAAACAATCTCGCAGCTATTTGCTGAAAACAGTTTACAGCTAGAAATGGTTGAAACTTGGGCAGAATTCAAAGATTCAAAAGCCAGAGTTGTATTAGGTGTTTCACCACTGCATCATGGGGTTTGTATAGAAGATACGGTAGCTAGTAAATCAATTGCCGTTATCACCGAAGCTGAGCTTTACGCCGCTACTGTACGCCAACAGCGCCGTCGCGAAAAAGAAAAAGCGCGCAGCAGTACCGAAGGTATGCTCAAAGATCTATCTGAGCTACGCGTGGATGACCCTGTAGTACACGAGCAGCATGGTGTTGGACGTTACAAAGGCTTAGTCAATTTGGACTTTGGTGAAGGTGAGACTGAGCTGCTATTGCTAGAATATGCTGGCGATGACAAACTTTACGTGCCTGTTTCACAACTATTCTTAATTTCGCGTTACTCAGGTGGGCCGCCAGAATCTGCGCCTTTGCATCGCTTAGGTAGCGGTAATTGGGAAAAAGCCAAGAAAAAAGCACTCAAGCAAATTCGCGATACTGCGGCAGAATTACTCAATTTATATGCCCAACGCGCCTCACGCCGTGGCCACGCTTTTACGTTGAGCTTAAAAGATTATGAAACGTTCTCAGAAGGCTTCCCTTTTGAAGAAACGCCAGATCAATTAGAAGCAATTGAAAACGTCATTAAAGACATGCAATCTGGTCGCCCGATGGATAGATTAGTCTGTGGTGATGTGGGTTTCGGCAAAACCGAAGTGGCCTTACGTGCGGCATTTGTTGCAGTGATGGGCGGCAGACAAGTTGCCGTGCTCGTACCTACTACACTGTTAGCTGAGCAGCACTTTAATAACTTTAGCGACCGCTTTGCCGAATGGCCAATCAAGATTGCAGAAATTTCACGTTTCAGAACCGCCAAAGAACAAAAAGAAGCGCTGGCTGGATTAGAAGCCGGAAAGATTGACATTATTATTGGTACACATCGCTTGATTCAAAAAGATGTGAAATTTAAAAACTTAGGTCTAGTAGTGTTGGATGAAGAGCATCGTTTCGGCGTGCGCCAAAAAGAGCAATTAAAAGCATTGCGCGCAGAAGTTGATGTACTCACACTCACCGCTACGCCAATACCACGCACGCTAAGCATGGCGATGGAAGGCTTACGTGAGTTTTCTATTATCACTACACCGCCACAGAAACGTTTAAGCATTAAAACATTCCACACCGATTATTCCGAAGGCATTATCCGCGAAGCGGCTACACGTGAATTCAAGCGTGGCGGTCAGGTATATTTTCTGCATAATGAAGTCGATACCATTCATTCAATGCGCGAGAAATTAGAGCGCATCTTGCCTGATGCACATATCGCGGTAGCGCATGGTCAGTTGCGTGAACGTGAGCTAGAACATGTGATGCGCGATTTTTATAATCAGCGTTACAACCTTTTGCTGTGTACCACGATTATTGAAACTGGGATTGATGTACCTACCGCCAACACCATTATTATGAATAAAGCCGATATGTTTGGCTTGGCGCAAATGCATCAATTACGCGGCCGTGTCGGGCGCTCGCACCATCAGGCTTATGCCTATTTGCTCACAGATCCAGATCGTAAAATTACCGTGCAAGCTCAAAAACGCTTAGATGCAATTCAGCTAATGGAAGACTTAGGCGCTGGTTTCCACCTTGCAATGCATGACTTAGAAATTCGTGGGGCGGGTGAATTGCTTGGTGATTCGCAAAGTGGCGAAATGCAAGAGATCGGCTTTCATTTGTATTCAGACATGCTCAACCATGCAGTAAAACAGCTCAAAGCTGGCAAAGTACTAGACTTCAATGCGCCTTTGGGAGTCACCACAGAAATTAATTTACATACCCCTGCGTTATTAACGACAAAATACTGCCCAGATGTGCATGAACGCTTAGTGATTTACAAACGCTTAGCCAACTGTAACGACTACGACGAGTTGGATGGCTTACAAGAAGAGCTCATCGACCGATTTGGTTTGTTGCCAGAGCAGGGCGAAGCGCTGATAGCATGCCACAGACTACGTGTTGCCGCCAAAGAGATCGGTATTATCAAGATTGATGCAAGCAGTGAAGCGATTCAGCTACAGTTCAATCCTAAAGCGGATATAGACCCAACTAAACTCATTGCATTATTGCAACGTGATAGACGATGCCGCATGAACGGGCCTGATAAATTAAGAGTAATCGTACAACATGAGGATATAATTTTACGGGCTGATTTTGTTAAGAATTTACTTAAAGAATTCACTTAAATATCTGAGTACCTAAATATTTGAGTTGTAATAAAACACCTTGTTGGCACTAAAATACCGGGCAGTAATAACATAAATATCTATTTGCGATACACTTTGTACTTTAATATCATTTATATAAGCTCTTCTATATGCTAGAAAAAATCATAGCAATCATTGCCACTTGGCTTATCAGCGTAATCTCTACGATGGGTTACGGCGGCATCGTGTTGCTCATGGCAATTGAGTCGGCCTGCATTCCATTACCTTCTGAAATTATTATGCCTTTTGCTGGGTTTTTAGTATTCAAAGGTGAATTAATACTATGGTTAGTGGCATTGGCGGGCGCAGTTGGCTGTGTGATTGGTTCAATCCCCGCTTATTACGTGGGCATGTATGGCGGCAGACCTTTAGCTGAAAAATATGGTAAATATATATTGCTGTCGAAAAATGATTTAGATATGGCCGATAGGTTATTTGCCAACTATGGTGAGATTATTATTTTTATTGCACGCTTATTGCCAGCTGTACGTACTTTTATTGCATTTCCTGCAGGTGTAGCAAGAATGAATATGCCTAAATTCATTATGTATACTTTCATCGGTTCGCTTATTTGGTGCTTGATACTGGCTTACGCAGGAATGAAATTTGGCGAGCATTGGGATAATTTAAAAGTATATTTCCATGA
>JAYTHN010000304.1:0-12198 GCA_043732505.1 Methylotenera sp. | reverse complement strand
GCATTCTGCGAATACGCCTATCTTTCGTGAGATTCCTGAAGAATTTCTTGCCTTCATAAATACTCAGACTAACCTACCCCATTATTTATCGAGCTTATGCCATTACGAGTGGGTGGAGTTATTTGTTGCGTCTATGGATACAACTAGCGCGGAATCAGGAGTGCATATTCGTGAAATAAACACAGCGAATGATTTATTAAAGTTTCAACCTGCATTCACAGCAGCCTTGCAGATACTTAATTATGACTATGCTGTGCAAAAAATCTCACCTCGGCATAAACCTAAAGAGAAAGTAAGTACGCAATTATTGATTTATCGCGATGTTGATTTCGCAGTGAAGTTTGTCGAGCTAAACCCTGTCACTTTCAGGCTTATTGAATTATTACAACAACAATCAACAACAGGTATGCAGGCGCTCAGTAAAATAGAAGATGAGTTAGCACATCCGCAGCCTGAAACTATCATTCAATTTGGCTTAGCCGTTTTACAAGACTTAAAAACGCAGGGCATTATTACTGGCGTCATAGTGAATTAATTGTTGGGCGATCAACGCGTTATTTTAAATAACTATTCGTCAAAATTTGCTAGCGCTGATTCACGTTCAGCTACCGTTGACAACAAATTTTTCTGGTCAGTTTGGCTCATATCCCACCAGCCTTTAATTTCATCAATTGTACGATAACAACCTTGGCAGAAGCCGTTTATATCATCTATTGCACAGACACCGATGCACGGTGACTTAACTTCTTGTTGTAGGTTATCTAACAAAATTAAACTGCCTTTCTACACTTTAATGCTAGGTTTATCACTCGCTGAAACCACTTTTAATTCGAAGTACACATTAACTTAAGGCGCCGTGACATTGTTTGTATTTTTTACCCGAACCACATGGGCAAGGATCATTACGGCTTACCTTAACGCCAGCGCGTACCATAGGTGTGCTGGTCAACGTTTCTTCAATAGCTTCCGCTACTGGTGCAGCGAGTGCTTCATCATAATCCGCATGTTGATACTGTACATTTTCTACACCAGTTGGTTTTTCAACTGCTTCAACATCAGCTTCAGTTTTCACTTGCACTAACATGGTGACTTTCGTCACTTCAGTTTTCACTGTGTTCAATAATCCTTCAAATAGCTCAAACGCCTCACGTTTATATTCTTGCTTAGGATTTTTTTGTGCGTAAGAACGCAAATGTATACCTTGACGTAAATGGTCTAGAGCAGCTAAATGCTCACGCCAATGATTATCTAAACTTTGCAGCATGACAGAACGCTCAAACTGGCGCATTATGTCTGTGCTGGCTTGCATCTCTTTGGCGTTATAAGCATTATCAGCCGCCTCTACAATACGTTCACGCAAGGTTTTTTCATGCAAGTCTGGATTATCCTCAAGCATTTTTTGTAATGGGATTTCAAGACCAGTTTCTGCTTTTAGCTCTTTTTCTAAGCTAGGCACATCCCACAACTCTTCAACGCTATCAGGCGGTATATGTGTAGCCACCATAGTCACTAGCACATCATCACGCATGGCTTTAATAGTTTCAGCAACATCGCCTGCTTCTAACAGCTCATTACGTTGCTCATAAATCACTTTACGCTGGTCGTTGGCAACATCATCATATTCAAGTAATTGTTTACGAATATCAAAGTTACGGCCTTCCACTTTGCGCTGTGCGTTTTCGATTGCACGCGTGACCCATGGATGCTCAATCGCTTCGCCATCTGGCATTTTGAGTTTTTCCATAATCGCTGAAACGCGATCAGAGGCAAAAATACGTAATAATTGATCTTCTAATGAAAGATAAAAGCGGCTAGAACCTGCATCACCTTGGCGACCTGAACGACCGCGCAATTGATTATCTACACGGCGCGATTCATGACGCTCCGTACCAATAATATGCAATCCACCAGCACCAAGCACGCCATCATGCCTTACTTTCCAATCTGCTTTAATTTTTGCAACACGTGATTTTTTCTCTTCATCACCAATTGCCTCATCGGCATGGACTACTGCAATTTCAGGCTCAGGATTACCACCCAATACAATATCGGTACCACGACCCGCCATATTAGTGGCAATAGTAATCACACCTGGCTGACCTGCTTGCACAATAATATGCGCTTCGCGTTCATGCTGTTTGGCATTCAATACTTGATGTTCAAGTTTCGCCTCATCTAATAAATTTGAAATTAATTCTGAGTTTTCAATCGATGTTGTACCCACTAATACTGGCTGACCGCGTAACTGACAATCTTTAATATCCAAAATAACCGCTTCATACTTCTCACGCGCAGTACGATAGACTTTGTCCATGTTGTCTTTACGCTGCATAGGACGATGTGTAGGAATAACAACCGTTTCTAAGTTATAAATCTGATTAAATTCATAAGCTTCAGTATCCGCCGTACCTGTCATGCCTGAAAGCTTGGTATACATGCGGAAGAAATTTTGAAAGGTGATGGAAGCCAGCGTTTGGTTTTCCTTCTGAATCTCAACGCCTTCTTTGGCTTCAACCGCTTGATGCAAACCATCTGACCAACGGCGGCCTGACATCATACGGCCTGTAAATTCATCAACAATCGTAATCTCACCATTACGCAATACGTAATGCTGATCTCTGTGGTAAAGATTGCGTGCACGTAGTGATGCATACAAATGATGCACTAGCGTGATATTCGCCGCTTCATACAAACTCGAACCTTCAGGTAACAAGCCTGCTTCAGTGAGCAAGTTTTCAGAATGCTCATGGCCTTGTTCAGACATCACAACATTCTGGCCTTTTTCATCCACCCAAAAGTCGCCAACGCCCTCTTCATCCTTTTGTGGCACCAACTCTGCCGCAACAGCATTGATACGGTTGTATAGCGCTACGCTGTCATCCGCCTGACCTGAAATAATGAGTGGCGTACGTGCCTCATCGATTAAAATGGAGTCTACTTCATCAATCAATGCGTAGTTCAAACTACGTTGCACACGCTCTTCAGCGCTGTAAACCATATTGTCACGCAGGTAATCAAACCCGTATTCATTATTAGTACCGTAGGTAATATCAGCCGCATAAGCTGCTCGTTTAGCCTCGGTTGGCATTTGTGACAAGTTGATACCAATAGTCAAACCTAAAAATTGGTAAAGACGCCCCATCCAGTCTGCATCGCGCTTTGCCAAATAATCATTGACCGTAATCACGTGAACGCCTTTACCACTCAGCGCATTGAGGTAAGCTGGTAGAGTCGCTACCAGCGTTTTACCCTCACCAGTACGCATTTCAGCGATTTTCCCAGCATTTAATACCATGCCACCTATCATCTGCACATCAAAGTGGCGCATCCCCAGCGTACGGTGGCTACCTTCACGCACTACTGCAAAGGCTTCTGGCATTAAATCATCTAAAGTTTCACCATCGATAAAGCGTTGTTTAAACTCCGCAGTTTTAGCGCGTAACTCGTCATCGCTCAAAGCTTGCATTACAGGCTCTAAGGCATTGATTTGGTGTACTTTTTGTGCGTATTGTTTAACAAGCCTATCATTACGGCTACCGAATAATTTTTTGAACAACGTGGATATCATGAAATGAAGGACTTTCCGCTTAAGGATAAATGACTTTTTCTAATTGTATGGAACGCAAAATGATCGTTAAAAATTAGATAATCTTTGAATTTAGAAACATTAATATATCAATGGGGTTTACTTTTACCAAATCAATCACTGGCTTTAAGATATTGCCTCGGGTCTAACGCATTACCATCTAACCTGATTTCGTAATGCAAATGTGGCCCTGTAGAGCGACCTGTACTACCTACTTCTGCAATTTCTTGACCTTTCTCGACACGGTTTCCAACCTTCACTAATAACCGTGAAGCATGAGCATAACGCGTTTCCAGGCCTGACCCATGGTCAATCTTTATAAGTTTACCATAATCAGGCGTTTGCTCTGCTACCGTCACGATGCCGCCAGCAGCAGCATAAATCGGTGTACCTACATCGGCAGGAAAGTCCAAGCCCTCATGAAAAGCCTTGTGTCCATTAAATGGATCTAAGCGCCAACCAAAACTAGAAGAATTAAATGCCACTGTAACTGGGCTATTATTCGGCAACGTGTCTTTTAATACACTTTGTTGTAATAGCTTTGCTTCTAAGTTGCTAAAGCGATCGGTACTAAACTCGATTTGAGCCAATAACTCAGCAATCTTTTTCTGCAGGTCTGCTTCTGATAAAGGTGAATCTCTTACTAGTGGGCCACCGCGCGCTGGCTGCAATTTATTCACATCAACTTTTGCAGCGTCTGGTTTAATTAATGTATAAGGTTGCGACCCCGTATCATGCACACTTTTCTTCTCACCAGCTAGTTTAGATAATCGCTCACTTTGCGCATCTAAACGCATCATGCGCGCTTGCATTTCACCTAGTTGTATCGCATAAGCATCTAAATGTTTTTGTGGATTATTAAACGAGAATTTAAGTTGCACTGGAATGAGTGACTTAACCCCATGTTGCGGCTCTGAGTCCTGCGGCACAAGGAATAACAGTGTTAACAATACTGGCAATACTACTAGACCAAGCGCTATCATGCTTACTTGCAGCACTGATAGCGTTTTTGCTTTGGCCATACTGTTTGAGACAAAGATGATATTCATAGTATTCCTAATCACCACGAGCAAATAAGCTCAATTTTTGAGTTAAACTTAAGTCACCATGCGACAATTTAACACTCTACTTAAGCAACCTGAGCTCCTTGCGCTCAATGCCCACAATAAGGAATTAAAAGCTGCCCAAAAAATTTGGATGGCGATCGCGCCTGATAACTTAGCGCAATTAAGCCACGCTACCAGTATTAAAAATCAGCAATTCACGATATTTGCAAATAGCAACGCAGTTGCTGCAAAAATTAAGATTTTTATCCCTAGCTTATTGATTAAGTTAGAAAAGCAAAAGTGTGAAGTTACTTCAATTCGGGTGAAAGTGCAAGTAAAATCTACCCCGCAAGTCAAGCCAAAACCTATCAAAAAACTTAGCACGCAAGCTGCTTCTGACCTTAATAAACTCGCTGAAAAATTATCAGGCACCGCACTTGGTGACGCACTGGCTAGATTAGCTACAAAAGCCAACTGAAAAACATTCACTGCTTTTTTTCAGCGCTTTACCCAACCCTTTCAATACCTAAGCTTCTGTCTAAAGTCATTTAATCTAGGTGTTGATAGCCTTGCCTAATAGTGCAATAATGAATTCTTGTTACAAATCATTTACATCGTAAAGTAGTTTGTAACAAGTCAACAATCAGATCATTTATTAGCCATTTGGAGAAGTTTAGCGTCAATTTATAAATATACAGCACTCAGTTTTTTAGCAGCATTAAGGTTCAGTACTCGGTTTGATTTCAATTCACACTAGTTCGATTTTGACGTTTTGCGTTTTAATTTAGTACTTTTAATCAAGTAGGAAGTAATTAAATGTAACGAATTTTATAAAAATTTAGATAGGGAGAAGTCATGTCAGTCGCACTAATGATTGCCTTAGCAGCTGCTATTTTAGCAGTGCTGTATGGCGTAGTAATGAGTAAATGGATTTCTGGCTTACCCGCTGGCAACTCACGTATGCAAGAAATTGCCAGTGCAATTCAACAAGGGGCTGCAGCCTATCTTGCCCGCCAATATAAAGCCATCACTATCGTCGGCGTTGTTCTGGCCATTTTAATCGGCATTTTTCTTAACGTAACCACTGCTATTGGCTTTGTAATAGGTGCTGTGCTATCAGGTGCTTGCGGTTTCATTGGTATGAATGTTTCAGTGAAAGCCAATGTACGTACCGCACAAGCTGCTACTAAGGGTATTGGGCCTGCATTAGATGTTGCTTTTAAAGGTGGTGCAATTACAGGTATGCTCGTGGTAGGTTTGGGTTTATTGGGGGTCGCTGGCTTTTACGCATTTTTAGGTGGAGAAGCAACTACGAATTTAAACCCGCTTATTGGTTTAGCTTTTGGCTCATCTCTAATATCAATTTTTGCACGACTAGGTGGTGGTATTTTTACCAAAGGCGCTGACGTAGGTGCTGACTTGGTTGGCAAAGTTGAAGCAGGCATTCCTGAAGATGATCCACGTAACCCTGCGGTAATTGCAGATAACGTGGGCGATAATGTAGGTGATTGCGCTGGTATGGCGGCTGATTTGTTTGAAACTTACGCCGTCACGCTAATAGCCACCATGGTATTAGGTAGCCTATTACTGACGAATGCAGGCGCTAACGGCATGCTTTACCCACTCATGCTTGCTGCAGTATCGATTGTGGCTTCTATTATTGGCTGCTTTTTTGTTAAAGCCTCACCCGGAATGAAAAATGTAATGCCGGCATTGTATAAAGGCTTAGCTGTCTCAGGTACGTTATCACTCGTTGCATTTTATTTTGTGACCATGAAAATGTTTCCAGAAGGATTGATAGCAGGTGATTTACAAGTATCTACCAATCAATTATTTGGCGCATGTGCAGTTGGTTTAATACTTACTGCAGCGCTGGTTTGGATTACAGAATACTACACAGGCACAGACTATGCACCCGTAAAACATATCGCACAAGCTTCAACCACGGGCCATGCCACCAACATTATTGCAGGTATTGGTATCTCAATGAAATCAACCGCTTGGCCAGTACTTTCTGTATGTTTGGCGATTTATATATCACATCATTTAGGTGGCTTATATGGCATCGCCATTGCAGCAACATCAATGTTAAGTATGGCTGGTATTGTTGTAGCGTTAGATGCTTACGGCCCGATTACTGACAATGCGGGTGGTATTGCAGAAATGGCTGGCTTGCCGAAGGAAGTACGCGATGTCACTGACCCATTGGATGCTGTTGGCAACACTACTAAAGCTGTGACTAAGGGTTATGCAATTGGCTCAGCAGGTTTAGCTGCATTGGTATTATTTGCTGACTATACCCACAAACTACAAGGTGCTGGCATTGATGTTAAGTTCGACCTAAGCGACCCGATGGTCATTATTGGTTTGTTTATTGGCGGCTTAATTCCGTTCTTATTCGCCGCCATGGCGATGGAAGCAGTAGGTCGTGCCGCGGGTGCTGTAGTAGAAGAGGTGCGCCGTCAGTTCCGCGAGATTAAAGGTATTATGGATGGCACAGGAAAGCCAGAATATGGCAAAGCAGTGGATATGCTCACCACAGCGGCTATTAAAGAAATGATGATTCCATCATTATTACCTGTAGCAGTGCCAGTGGCGGTAGGCTTGATACTGGGCCCTGTGGCTTTGGGTGGCTTACTCATGGGAACGATTGTGACAGGTTTATTCGTCGCCATTTCAATGTGTACTGGCGGCGGCGCTTGGGATAATGCCAAAAAGTATATTGAAGATGGCAACCACGGTGGCAAAGGCTCAGAAGCACACAAAGCGGCAGTGACTGGTGATACTGTAGGTGACCCGTACAAAGATACTGCAGGCCCTGCGGTAAATCCATTGATTAAAATTATTAATATTGTAGCTTTATTAATCGTACCGCTATTGCATATGTAATCTGTAGCAATTGAGTAATAAAAAAGACGACCTAGGTAGTCTTTTTTATTACTATCAATAAGCGTTAACTATCCGGTATTTCTTAACCCAGCGGCAACGCCGTTGATAGTCAACTGTATGGCTAGCTTAAGTTTTTCATCAGTTTCGCCCCCACGGTAGCGTTTAATCAACTCAACTTGCAGATGATTCAACGGGTCCAAGTATGGCAGACGATTTCTGATGGAATTGGCTAATTGAAGATTGCTATTTAAGCGTTCAGTACTCCCTAAAAGTAAATTTAATGCCTCTGTAGTGAGTGCATACTCTCGCTCTATCCTACTAAATATTGACTCTCTCAGCTTTTTATCGGTGACTAAATGGGCGTAATGGCGAGCGACAACTAAATCAGTTTTAGCTAACACCATGTCCACATTGGCTATCAATGTTTTAAATATTGGCCAACATTCGAGCATATCGCGCATGGTATTGGTCCGTGCTTCAGTGAGTTTTTTATCTACATTTAAATAGTGATGAATCGCGCTCCCAAGACCAAACCAGCCAGGTAATAACAAGCGGCTTTGACCCCATGAAAAACCCCAAGGAATCGCACGTAGATCTTCGATTCTACGGGTTGCTTTTCTAGCCGCTGGCCGACTGCCAATATTCAATTCAGAAATTTCTGAGATTGGCGTAGCGCTGAAAAAGTAGTCTGCGAAACCTGGTGTTTCATAAACTAAACTACGATAAGTCGTCATCGCGGTGGTGGATAAATCTTCCATCACCGTTTCAAAGGCGCGGCGCTTTGTACTATCTAAGGTCGCCTGCGCCTGTAATGTCGAATTGAATGTTGCATCGATAGTCGCGGCTATCAAGGTTTCCAAATGTTGCCTGCCTACTTTAGGGTCAGAATATTTATTGGCGATAATCTCCCCCTGCTCAGTTAGGCGTATCTGCCCATCCACCGTACCCTGTGGTTGCGCCATAATGGCTTGATATGTTGGACCACCACCACGACCTACGGTACCGCCGCGGCCATGGAATAAACGTAGCTTGATTTTAGCTTGGCTAAATAACTCAACCAGTGAAACTTCAGCTTTATAAAGCTCCCAGTTAGAGGTCAAAAAACCACCGTCTTTGTTACTATCTGAGTAACCCAGCATGATTTCCTGCTCATTGCCTTGGTTGCGCAATACATGCCGAATACCCAGTAGGCTTAGAAATTGTCCCATGATCATTGGCGCATGCCGCAAGTCTGCGATAGTTTCAAATAGCGGAACGATATTCAGATCTAGCTGAATTTTTTGCGAACCCCACACACCTCTTAACATACCTGTTTCTTTTTGAAGCAAAGCAACTTCGAGTAAGTCTGACAGTGTTTCAGTATGCGAGATAATATATTGCCGAACGATACGGTTACCAAAACGCTTACGCATTTCACGCGCTTTATTGAGCACATCAATCTCACTATGCACTAACTCAGAATATTGCTGATAAGGTGAAAACAATAAGCGTGGTTGTTTCAGCTCATCAAGAACGGTCTGAATTTTTTCTTCTTCAGTCAATTCATCATAATTAAAGTCATAACCTGCTTTGTGGAAGAGCTCCTTAATTACCGCCTCATGAACATCAGAAGATTGCCGCACATCAATCGTTGCCAGATGAAAACCAAAGGTTTCAATCGCTTTGACCAGTTTACCGATGCGCGGATATATCAAACCATCTCCGCCATATTCCTTTAGTGAATCGACCAGCACATTTAAGCTTGCTAAGAGTTCATCGGCACTTGCATAGGTTTTAGCATCGTTACTCGCTTCTCTTAACTCTATCTGCGGCAGCAATTGCTTGGCTGTAGCCACTAACCTGTCGTATATACCGTTCAGGGCAAGCCGATAAGGTTCATCCATACGATGTGGCGATTGGTCTAAAGACAACTTAGCCATTTCCAAGACTTCAGCATTAACGCCAATGAGGCGCGTAGAAATTGAAAGTTCACGGCGCAAAGCATCTAACTCTTTCAAATAAAACATAAAAGCAGTGGTACTTTGCATGCTCACAGCCTGCGTTAAAGTAGCACCATTTACAAATGGATTACCGTCTCGATCTCCACCAATCCAGCTACCCATATGCAAAAAACTTGGCAGCTGGAAAGGCTGGGCTAAATCTTTTGCATACTGCTTGTTTAGGTCACGTTCTAAGTCTTGCAGAATTTCTGGAATCACCTCTAAAAATGTCGTTTTATAATAACTCAGCGCATTTTCAATTTCATTGGCTACTGTCAACTTAGAAAAGCGTAAAATTCGCGTTTGCCACAGCGAACAAATCGCGCCTTTAATGAGTAAACTATTATGTTCAATCTCTCTTTTTGAGATTAAGCTCGCTCGCTCCGCTAGCAAGAATGATAAGTTGTGCTCAATATCTAAAATACTTTTACGCTGCACTTCGGTTGGATGTGCAGTAAGCACTGGAGATACCAGTGCATCTTTGAAAAAACTTTCAATGGTAGCAAAAGGTAAATTTTGACGTGCGATTTCATTCACCGAATGCGCTAACATTCCAGGCGCAAGCGTATCTTCATTCAAGCGTGCTTGCTGATGCGCAAATAGATCCTCCGCAATATTGACGAGATGTTTGAAGTAGCTAAACGCCCGCACTACAGAAATAGTTTGTTGAGGCGTTAGATTTTTTAGCAGCTTTTCGAGCATGAGCGTGGCATCTTGATCATTTTCGCGATGAAACTTGACTGCTGCCTTACGTATATTTTCTATCAACTCAAAAGTAGCTTCACCATCTTTTGCTAAAATGGTCTCACCGAGTACTTGACCTAAATAGCGAATGTTGGCTTTTAAACTTTGTTGTAATTTATATTGCGCATCACTCATGGGAATACCAATTTTAAATTGTTATTTTTATAGTAAGCAACAATTGCACCAGTCGTGCAACGACCTAAATGCCTAGCATTCACTTACTAATTCGCTGAATTAAATGTAAATTCGTAAGTCACAATTAGCTCATTTGAGTGCTGGGCGCACACTTATTGTGCATAATTAGATTAACGACTTTAATTACCTGAAATCAGGCTTTTAATTTAGCCCTGAAACTAAACTAGGGAACATTCACTTTGAAACACTCCGAAAATCATCGTTCACATCGTATCGGCTGGCTGCGTGCTGCTGTGATGGGCGCTAATGATGGCATCGTATCAACTGCAAGCTTGATTATTGGCGTTGCATCTGCACATGCTACGCATGAAAATATATTATTGACAGGGACTGCTGGCTTAGTGGCTGGCGCAATGTCGATGGCAGCAGGTGAATATATCTCCGTCAGTTCACAAGCTGATACTGAAGCGGCAGATGTGCTTCGAGAAAGTTTAGAGCTTGTATCAAACCATGAGAGTGAACTAAAAGAACTCACGCAGATTTATGTAAGTCGAGGTTTAAAGCCTGATCTAGCACATCAAGTAGCCACGCAACTCACCTCACATGATGCACTGGCTGCACACGCGCGCGACGAGTTAGGAATTACAGACTTAACGAGTGCCCGCCCGATTCAAGCGGCCATTGCCTCTGCGATTACATTCGCCATTGGTGCATTGCTACCATTGGTTGTGGTGCTAACTGCGCCGACTGAATTAACAATTCATTATGTGGCCATCATGTCATTGATCTTTTTAGCGATGCTCGGTGCATTAGCTGCAAAAGCCGGCGGTGCAAACATTTGGATTGGTACAGCGCGTGTTACCTTCTGGGGCATATTGGCCATGGCCGCGACAGCAGGTATTGGTAGTTTATTAGGCATTGCTACCTAAATATTGATAGTCATAAAAAAGCAGCCGAAGCTGCTTTTTTATGAGTGACTCTATGGCTTTAACCTAATATCAGGTTAGAAATATTTTGGTTAAAACGCAGGTTTTACTTTAGCGTTATTATAATTTTCTACACCTTCTAAAATCTCATTCTTAGCTTGGTTAATATCACCCCAACCATTGATTTTCACCCATTTGCCTTTGTCTAAGTCTTTATAATGTTCAAAAAAGTGAGAAATCATATTCAAACGCCACTCAGACAAATCTGTATGCGCTTTTAAATGTCCATACAAACCACATACTTTTTCTACTGGCACCGCTAATACTTTTGCATCAAGCCCAGCTTCATCTTCCATCAACAATACGCCTAGTGGACGGCAACGTACCACTACGCCTGGAATCAATGGTACTGGTGTCATTACCAACACATCAACAGGGTCGCCATCATCCGCCAGTGTATGTGGCACATAACCGTAGTTAGTAGGGTATTGCATCGCAGTACCCATAAAACGGTCTACAAAAATCGCACCGCTTTCTTTATCTACTTCATACTTGACTGGGTCACCCTGCATTGGGATTTCGATGATGACATTAAAGTCATTTGGCACATCTTTACCGGTTGGCACTTGGTTTAACGACATTGCTTATTTCCTAGTTAATAAATGAAAGGGATTTTATTTAAACGCGATTATAACAACTGCTTGCAACAAATTTGTTGTATTTAATAAGCCTATTCACCCGCTGGTTGAATGCGACATTCAGCGATGATAGCTTGTGGTATTAATTTAAAGGTAGCGTAAAGGAGGAGCGGAATAATCACAACTTCATCTAACTGACCGATGATTGGTAAAAAATCTGGAATTAAATCGAACGGCATGAGTAAATAACCAATT
>JAYTHN010000303.1:0-1054 GCA_043732505.1 Methylotenera sp. | reverse complement strand
CATAATGAATGGTTTTAATACCTTTATTTTTTAGTTTCTTCTCTAGCCAAAAATTAAAGTCTGGAGCATCTATACCAATGAATAAATCAATAGGGTTATGTAATAAGTGTTTGAGTAATTGCCTACGAAGCTTTAACAAACCGAATAAATGTTTAATTACCTCAACATAGCCTCGCACCGATAGACGTTCCATCGGAAAAAGTGATTGAGCACCTTCACTCATCATCTTAGGGCCGGCAATACCAACAAATTCAATATCTGTACGTTTTAGCTTTAAAGCTTGAATTAAATGACTTCCAAGCAAATCACCTGAGGCTTCTCCTGCCACTATGCCTATTCTGAGCATATTTATACTAACTTAACGGACGATGCCGCGAGTAGAGATATTTAAAAAGTCAGTGAGTAACTTAATCTCAGGTGTTGAAACTTGCATCGTTGCAAGTTCAACTTTTGCCTCTTCTAGTGTAAGACCATTACGATAGAGTGCTTTATAGGCACGTTTGATTTGTAAAACACCTTCTGCAGTAAAGCCTCGGCGTTTTAAACCTTCAGCATTAATGCCATGAGGCTTAGCATCATAGCCAGCAGCGGTAATATAAGGTGGAATATCTTTAAATACCACAGAACCTACAGCAGTTATGACATGCGAACCGATTTTACAGAACTGATGAATCAGCGTAAAGCCACCTAAAATCGCATAATCATCAATATCAACATGACCTGCCAGCGATGAGTTGTTAGCTAAAATAGTATGATTGGCAATTGTACAGTCATGCGCGATGTGAACATAAGCCATAATCCAATTATGACTACCAATTTTTGTAGTGCCTTTATCTTGTATCGTACCGCGATTAAACGTACAAAATTCCCGAATGGTATTGTCGTCACCTATTTCTAGTATAGTAGGTTCACCTGCGTATTTTTTATCTTGTGGCGCTTCACCTAGTGATGAGTATTGAAAAATTTGATTGTTTTTACCAATCATTGTTGGACCATTAATAATGACGTGTCCAGCAATTCTGGTTTCTGCATCTATTTTAACATTTGCACCAAT
>JAYTHN010000302.1:0-1054 GCA_043732505.1 Methylotenera sp. | reverse complement strand
TGTTAGAACAGGTTTTTTTATTCAATTTAGACTTGAGTAAGCAAGTTGGCATTTTCATTTTTTTTGTACTAACACTTGGTATGTACCACGGTTTACTTGACGTTATTTTGTTAAAAGAGCATCAGCAAGCACTTAAAAAGCTTACGTATTTTTCTCCCATCATGCTATATTTTATTATTGTGGTTGCATCCTTGTGCCTATTCAAGTTGCTGCCTTTTATTACTATTCCTATTTTGCTTTTGATAACTGTCTGGCACTTTGGTGAACAGCAGGGTGAGCAACAAAGTAAATATACTAACAGCCACTCACCAAATTTAATCACTAGATTAATTTTGGGCGGAGCGTCAATTAGCCTACCATTTTTTTTAGCTTTTAAACAGCTAGATCAGCTATTGCAAATGATGCTAGTTGATAGGTTTAGCTATCATTCAGCGATTTTAATATGGCAAATAATCAGCTATACATGGCTTTTAGCGCTTAGCTGTTATTTGGTGTGTTGGCTACTAATTGCGTTATTAACAGTATTTAAATTAAACTCAGGTAAGTACAGTAAAGTAGAAACGGTTTTTAAAAATATACTCAATACTAAGCAGTTAGCGGAATTGTTTATTTTACTTTTAAGTTTTTATTTGTTGCCATTATTACTAGCATTTACAATGTATTTTGTTGCTTATCATTCACTACGGCATATTGCTGATATTCATAGGGAACATCGTATACGCTTTTTTTTACAGCCTATTTTAATTGTGAGTCTCGCGAGCTTATTACTGTTAATTGCAGCTTTTTATGTTTTTCCAATGCAACAGTTTCTAACTTCTAGAATACTTCAACACCTAATGTATATTTTGTCTGCAACTATTGTATTAATTACTGCCATAACTATTCCTCATGCTGGTTTGATTTCAACTTGGCGTTATAAGCTTTTAAATTCTAAGCTAGTTACTTAAGTTGGGTTTATGTATTTCATAGTACCAAAACACTTTTTAAGTTGCTTTACAAATGGAATCTATACAAAAATAGCTTTTAATCATGCCATTAGAGCGTAAAATGCGTT
>JAYTHN010000301.1:0-3868 GCA_043732505.1 Methylotenera sp. | reverse complement strand
ATGAAATCCTTTCGGGCAAACGCGAGGATAAGCATCTCACGCAAGCGATTCAAATACTTAAGTCACGAGGGTTATCGCTTGCTTGGGCTGAATATTTAGCCGACGACCCTGCGCGATTAATAACCAGTTTTAAACGCACTTTGGCGACGGATAATGTTGTATTTTCATTCGGTGGTATTGGTGCAACACCTGATGATTTTACTCGGCAAGCGGCGGCAGATGCTCTTGAGTTGCCTATTGAGCGACACAAAGCAGCTGTTGCCGAGATTGAAGCGCAGTTTGGTGAAGCTGCTTACCCTAAACGTGTTTTGATGGCGGATTTTCCAAAAGGGGCATTGATGATTCCGAACCCTTTTAATCGGGTTGCGGGGTTTGCGATTGGTTTAAATACGCAAAAAATTAGCCACTATTTCTTGCCTGGCTTTCCATCAATGGCTTGGCCGATGATGGAATGGGTTTTAGATACGCATTACGGTCATTTATTTCATCAAGAAGCGATTGTTGAATCCGCCATATTGATACGTGACGCTGGCGAGAGCCAGCTAATTGATTTGATGAATGCTATTGTGCGCAAGCATCCTGAAACTAAGTTATTCAGCTTACCCAGATTAGGGACTGACAAATTAAATCCCACTAAAACAATTGAGCTAGGGGTAAAAGGTGTTGTCATAGCAGTTGAAAGTGCAATGGTTGATATAAAAGCTGGCGTGACTGAAGCTGGGTTTCCTTGGTCAAGTATTGGTTCTGAAATTAAATGATGTAATCAGTCAATATGCATATCAGTTAGTTAAGTTGGCATGATTTTCGTTACATAAACAGTAACAATTAAGTGGTAGTTTAAAGTGCTAATCAACCTAATCCAATCATTAATTTAACGTTTCTTTCATACAAAAAACCGCAATAAAACTCACTGCCGCCATCGTGGAAACGTAATAACCTACCCACACCAACCCGCCGCTGTTGACCAATAGTTGCGAGATGAAAGGTGCTGTTGAGGCGCCCAAAATACCACCCAAGTTATAAGCCAACCCTGCGCCTATGTAGCGCACGGCAACTGGAAATTGTTCGGGTAAAAAAGCACCCATCGTTGCAAAGGTTGCGCCCATCAACAATAGGGCAATCGACAAAAACAGCGTGATTTGCAAGGTTGAGCCACTTGCCAGCAAAGGGCTCATCGCAATGCCTGCCAATATCGTTAAAAAACAGCTTATTAGTAGAACAGGTTTTCGCCCGTATTGGTCACTTAGCCAAGCTGAGATTGGTGTGACAAACGCCATAAATAACACCGCGACACATAACATTTGCAAAAAGTCAGCGCGCGGAATGTGTAAAGTTTGAGTGCCGTAACTTAGACAAAATACAGTTGCAGTGTAAAACAGGTTCTAACATACCGTCATTGCGAATGCGCCAAGTAAAACTGGACGCAGATGCCCCACTAACAATGGCTTGAGTGGCATTTTATGCGTATGTTGCTTTGCGAGTGCTGTAGCAAAAGCTGGCGTTTCAGCCAATTTAAAGCGCACATATAGACCGACAAGCACCAGCAATGCACTGGCAAAAAATGGGATGCGCCATCCCCAGCTTTTAAACTCGGCTTCCGTCAAAAATATGGTTAATGCTAAAAAGCTTAACGTTGCTAGTAAAAACCCTACTGATGGACCAAGCTGCGGAAACATACCAAACCAACCGCGTTTAGCTGTTGGCGCATGCTCATTTGCTAATAATGCTGCACCGCCCCACTCACCACCCAAGCCTAAACCTTGACCGAATCGCAAAATACAAAGTAGTACTGCCGCCCCTATAACTAGGGTGTCATAACCTGGCAAACAACCATTGAGTAAGGTGGAAACGCCCATCACCAATAGTGAAGCAGCTAGTGTGGCTTTGCGGCCGATTTTATCGCCAAAATGGCCAAAAACAATCGCCCCCAAAGGCCGTGCGATAAAGGCAATTCCAAAGGTTAAAAAAGCATTTAAAGCCTGCACAGATGGATCGCTGGCAGGAAAAAATACTTGCCCTATGACCAATGCAGAAGCCATGGCGTAAATATAAAAATCGTAAAACTCGATTGCCGTGCCGATAAAGCTGGCAAAAGCAATGTGATAAATTGAGGATGAGGTGTTTATTTTCAAAAAATGCCTTCAATTCAAGATGTAAATAGGTTGTAAGTGAGTTTTAACAACGAATATACTTGAATCATGCATCTATCTACAAATTATGCTCATATTTAAGTTTTCTGAGATGCCATTTGCGTATAAAATAGACGATCGCCAAAAAGTAAAATTACATCTTAGTTTTGGTTTGATTTAGCTAAAAGAATTGGGTTGATTTAGCGGAACGAGAATGAGGCGTATAAGTATTACAAAGTTTAGGTAAGCGCGTTCTATTCAGGCTAGCCTTTTAAACGTAGTCAACTAGATTCCAGCGCGTAAATTTAGCGCCTAGATGATTTAAAAAAGCAAAATTAAAGAAACAAAAATCGGCACATGCAAATCGGCTCACACATTTTAAAAAATAACCTGATTGTCGCACCCATGGCGGGGGTGACAGATAGGCCTTTCCGCCAACTTTGCAAAAAGATGGGCGCAGGTTTGGCTGTGAGCGAAATGGTAACGTCAAACTCGCTACTTTACGGTAGCGAAAAAACGTTAAGGCGCGCGAATCACGAAGGTGAAGTTGACCCAATCTCTGTGCAAATTGCTGGCGCAGACCCAAAAATGATGGCAGAAGCCGCAAGACATAACGTTGATAATGGCGCACAGATTATTGACATCAATATGGGTTGCCCTGCTAAAAAAATCTGTAACGTGATGGCGGGTTCAGCATTACTTAAAGATGAGCCATTAGTCGCACAAATTCTCAGAGCGGTGGTTGAGGCAGTGAATGTACCTGTGACCTTAAAAATTCGTACTGGTTGGGATAAAAATAATCGTAATGCTATACAGATTGCCAAGATGGCAGAAGATTTAGGCATACAAGCACTTGCGATGCATGGTCGTACGCGCGCTTGTTTGTATATGGGCGATGCTGAGTACGATACGATCGCGGCTGTAAAACAGGCGATTAAGATTCCACTGATTGCCAATGGTGATATCACTACACCAGAAAAAGCTAAATTTGTGCTGGATTACACGGGCGCTGATGCGGTAATGATAGGTCGCGCGGCGCAAGGTCGCCCGTGGATATTCCGTGAGATGGAGCATTTCATTAAAACAGGTGAGCATCTGCCGCCGCCAGAAGTCACCGAGATTCGTGCTGTGATGTTATCGCACCTACATGATTTGTATGAATTTTATGGTGATTTAACGGGCATGCGCATGGCGCGTAAGCACATTTCTTGGTATACCAAGGGCTTAAAAGATTCTGCGACTTTTAGACATAACATGAACACCTTGCAGACGATAGATTTACAACTATCGGCGATTGATGTGTTTTTTGATCATTTACAAAGCCGCGATCATAGACTGCAATATGATGAAGACAATATCCAAAGTAATAATACTGAATCATTACAACATGAGGGAATAGCGGCATGATTAATAAATGTGAACTGGCCCTTAGCGTAAAATCTTCAGTCAATCAGTATTTTAAAGATCTTGATGGTGAACCACCTCATGCGGTGTATGACATGGTACTCAGTTGCGTAGAAAAACCTTTACTGGAATATATTATGCAACATGCTGCTGGCAATCAAAGTAAGGCCGCTGAAATCTTGGGTCTTAATCGCAATACCTTACGTAAAAAACTTCACCAATACCACATCGAATAGTTTCTTTTATTCACAACCTCAATTATCAATTACCACTTTTTTAGAGTTACATCATGGCAACTATCAAACGAGCGCTCGTCAGCGTTTCTGACAAAACAG
>JAYTHN010000300.1:0-3872 GCA_043732505.1 Methylotenera sp. | reverse complement strand
CAATTCGATTGATTAATTTGGTCATATGCACTTGCATTTCTTAATTTCTATTGACTTGATATAAAGCGCATCAATCAATCTGTGAAAAATAAATAAATTAAAGTATGATTAATAACTTAATTAATGCTGAACACTTGTATATTTTCATCCCGTTGCACTTAAGTATTTTACAAGTATTAACGGGGGAGTAACAAAATACTAAAAGCGGGTGTGCCAGTGTGCAAAAGCTTAACCTAAGCCTTTATCAGTTAATGCACATTCAATCTAAAAACCCTCACTTAATATTAGATCTTGACTTTTCTATTTCTTAAAATTAAGACAAAAAAACCGCAATAAAGTGGTTTGCCGGTCAAGGATTAATTAACAGGTGATAGGCGTAAAAATAGCCACGGTTAAGTGGCCTTTGGAGTTTTTAAAAAGTGTCAAATATAGGGTTAAACTTTATGTCAGATTTAAAAAACCTATTTAAATATTATATTTGAGTTAGTTACTTAAAATTGACATCAACACTATTTAAAACAGAAGATTTAACTTGATTTTTACCATTTTTTTTAGCTGTATACATATTTCTATCTGCATGTATAAGCAGTGTTTGAAAGTAGCAAGAAGCAGTTTCATCTACTGCGACACCAATACTTGCACTGACACCATACTTTTGAAATTCTGTAGTTTGCTCTAATTTTTTAAGAATATTTTCTAAAATTAAAGTTGCATTTTCGGAATTTGTCTCTGGAAGTAGAATGACAAACTCATCACCACCTAGTCTGGCCGTAATATCACTTTCAAATAAGGTCTCTGAGATTAGCTTGCCGAATATTTTAAGCAGGTTGTCACCACGGTCATTTCCCATCAAATCATTTACATTTTTAAAATTGTCTAGGTCGATGTAGACCAATGCTACTGGACGAGCGTGACGTTTACATAATGATAATAGGATGCTTGATTGTTCAGTAAATGATTGTCGATTATTGAGCCCAGTCAAAAAGTCGGTTCGATTGATGTACAATGATTTCTGCAGGAATGCAGCAAGCTCATCCACAATGATAGTGAATGTAAGGAAAGCTGTCCCTTGGGTTAAAAAATTAATTACCATAAATACTCGTCGGTAATGTGCGCCGCTTAAATAAAATATAACAATCCAAACAATAGTGCCTAAAAGGGCAATGGTTATAGATCCGACTCTTCCAAAATTCCAACCCGCATATCCTAAAAGTACAAGGTATAAGGAAAGAATTTGAATATCTGCTCCCGTAAAATAATCTAAGGCCCCCCACAATCAAAATAACACTGATTACAGCAAAATACTTCATCACCTTTAAGTGATAATTTTTCATAAATTAAGGACTTGAAAAGCTTTAATTAAATTGCCTCTTTTGGGGATTTTTATTTAGTGGTTGAGTGCAATTGAATTCACTCAGATTTTTGTGTATCTTGACTGAAAGCTATCTGCTTACTTAACAAATGTTTTAGCTCAATAATTGCTAATAAAATCATGTACCAAAATTAATTCAAGAGCATATTTTGCAATTTCTTATTTTGGTAAATTCATAACTGAGAGTATTTAAAGTGGAGTTAATAAACTCATTTATTCATATTAACCCTGATGCAATATTAATCCCCAAAGCCACTAAAGTTGTATTGAAAAAAAATGCTAAAACACAATGCACTAATCCTGTCTTGCGCATTGACTTACTACTAAAGCTTACATCAGCCGTCTGTCCAGAAGTCCCTATTACACATGCAAAATAAAGAAAATCTGTATAATCTGGCGTTGTTAAATTAGGAAATTCTAACCCGCCTGAGTTACTGTATTCTTTAGCAATATAAAAGTTATGTGCGTAATGGAGCGCGAACATAACTTGTGTAAATGTCCATGAAGATAAGATAGTAAGTATAGCTAGGCTAATGTGCGCAGTTCGAAGCATGCCATGCATATCCTTGACCACTGATAGTTCTGCTATGATTGCGCCGAGACAGACAACAGCAGCTACAATCACCATGCCCAAAACTAAAAACTTTCCATTATCTTGCTGTATGGCTCGCGTACGCATTTTTTCAGGGGATGTCCAGAACATCATTTGTGCCGCTAACGCCAAATAGAGCAGTGCACCAACATCCCAGCCAATAATTGCACGCGTAACTTCATGTAATGCAAAAGATTTTGGCAAAAAAATCGCAACAATAAACCCAACTAGAACAGAGCTAAAAAGTCTTGGTCGTGAAAAAATAAAGCTGAGAAATGCTAAAAAACGAGTTGCCTTAAAAATGTCAGTCATGTTTTTAATTTCGCATATAAATCAAAAAACTTATACACCACAAGACTTACAATTCACTGACAACAAAGAAAGATTAATCTTAGATAGTTTGCATTATAGTTTAGTTTTTCAATCATTTTAATGTGTTTGTCATTTGTATATTTATACTCTGTTGATGAGGCTCATTAATTTTCTTTACACCCAAATATCACCTAAGTGCGTTGATAGCGCCCATTTTAATTAGCTTAGCCCTGATCACGTTGCGGCTAATGCTTAATAGTTTTGCGGTTTGCACTTGATTGTTATGTCAATAACTATACGCTGCGTTGACGATTGTATCTTCAAAGTGCTCGTATAGATTGTCTGGGCCAGATTCAAATAACTGGTGCATTGCATCGTTCAATGAGTTAGTTTCTGAACCGTACCCTTTTGTACCTTCTTCTATTTGACTATGCAACTGAAGTGTCCATTCAACTAATCAAAACGTTAGTCAAAACACCTAGCATCAATATATTTTTTTCAAGCGGATGGCTATACAAGACGCATCAAGTATTTGCAAAAATTAGTTTTGCCTGAAGGGTCGATTGATTTGGGCAAAAATATTCCTGTTATTGATTTAAATCTTATTGCACCAAGTGTAGAGTTAATCGCACGCGATAATTTGCATCCCGCGCTTTCAGATGTGTTGTTAGACGCCGCACAGGAAGTGCATAGTTCTGTAGGGTTATTTGTTAAGAGTGGAAAGTTCCCTAATGCTACAACACAAGAATTTCAAGTGAGCCAGACGCCATTCGTTATTACAAATCGGGCAAGAGCTTTTTATGTAAAGACTTTACATTTTGGATGGCAAGCTTTATCAGTAGGATACTAGTTGCTTTAGTTCCGCTTCTATTGGTCTTAATCCCAGCAATTAAGTTGGCGCCTAGTATCTATCGTTGGAAAATTCAATTAAAAATCTATTCTTTCTATAGGGCTTTACTAGAGCTTGAACATGATGCATTTGGCTCAACGGTAAATGAGGCTAGGCGTCAACAAATCATGTTGAATTTGGATGAATTAGAAGTTAAGCTCACTAAGATATTGGAGCCTGCCGCATTTGCAGATATGTTTTACGGATTGCGAAGGCATATTAACTTTGTTCGTACGCGGTTGATATAAGAACAAATCTCTTAGGTTAATTAGAGGTCTCGAGCGGTGAAAATCTAAGTTATGTAAACATGATCGGTGTTAATAAATAGACCGCCTGTTATTGATGTTATAAAGAAGAAAAAATTCGTTTAAAAATTCTATTACTGCCCTTACTACGGGTATATTTCTTAAATCATCATGTACCACTAGCCATATATCATTGATTAGCATGTTATTGTCAAAAATTAAGACGTTCTAGCCCCACTTCACGATTTGCAACATAGTTGTGGCAAGGCCGAGATTCCTACGCCTTGCATGGTTGCGATACGTTGTGTTTCAAGATCATAATTACGAAGTACGATTGGTCTAGCAGCCGCGTAAGTTTTTAGCCATTGCTGTTGTACCAAATTTTCCATACTTTTATCGAAGGCAATAAAGCTATAGTTTTCTGGTGCTGTGGTTGCTAAATATTGAGGCGATGCATACATG
>JAYTHN010000299.1:0-3873 GCA_043732505.1 Methylotenera sp. | reverse complement strand
TACAAGACCCAAAAGTAGTAGCTAGTGACTTGCAAAACACTTTTTTAAAAGTGTGCGGCGACAAGCTCAATGAGCACGGACAAAACTTGATTAAAGTGTTGGTTGAATATAATCGTATGTCTATTTTACCTGCTATCACCAGTGCTTTTGAAGAACTTAAAGCACAGGATGAAGGGTCGCTAGATGCACAAATTATCGCTGCGGCTAAACCTAGCGCGGCGGAAATTAAAGATTTAGTAAAACGCTTAGAAGTTAAGTTTGGCAAAAAGATTGAAGCCAGTGTTTCTGTTGATTCAGAGCTTATTGGCGGCATTAAAATTATTGTTGGCGATACCGTGATAGACGCATCCGTCAAAGGTCAGTTACAAAATTTAGCGTACACGCTTTCAGCTTAAACTACCTGCAAAGGTATAAAGCTAAGGTTTAAGTAAGTAATAACTTAGGCAAAGAAAATTTAGGAGCAACAATGCAGTTATCTACATCAGAAATCAGTGAACTGATTAAAAGCAGATTAGAGAATTTTTCTACCTCAGCTGAAGCGCGTACTCAAGGTACGGTAATTTCAGTAACAGACGGTATCGTACGTATTCACGGTCTTTCAAACGTGATGGCCGGCGAGATGATCGAATTCCCAGGCAACACATTCGGACTTGCACTCAACTTAGAGCGTGACTCAGTCGGGGCCGTGGTTTTAGGTGATTACGAGCATATTACTGAAGGGGACACTGTTAAATGTACAGGTCGAATTTTAGAAGTGCCAGTCGGTCCAGAATTAATTGGTCGCGTAGTGAACGCGCTAGGTCAGCCGATTGATGGTAAAGGCCCAGTTAATGCAAAAATGACTGACAAAATTGAAAAAGTTGCACCAGGCGTTATTGCACGTAAATCAGTTTCACAACCTGTGCAAACAGGTTTGAAATCAGTTGACTCTATGGTGCCAGTGGGCCGTGGCCAACGTGAATTAATTATTGGTGACCGTCAAACAGGTAAAACTGCCGTTGCGATTGATGCCATAATCAATCAAAAAGGTCAAAACATGACTTGTATCTACGTTGCGATTGGCCAAAAGGCTTCTACAGTAGCTAACGTGGTACGTAAATTAGAAGAAAACGGTGCGATGGCTTACACGATTGTAGTTGCCGCAACAGCTTCTGATTCAGCTGCGTTACAGTTCCTAGCACCATATGCTGGTTGCACAATGGGCGAGTACTTCCGTGACCGCGGTGAAGATGCATTGATCGTTTATGATGATTTGACAAAACAAGCGATTGCTTACCGTCAAATTTCATTACTATTACGCCGTCCACCAGGTCGTGAAGCTTACCCAGGTGACGTGTTTTACATTCACTCACGTTTATTAGAGCGTGCTGCTCGCGTGAATGAAGATTATGTAGAAAAGTTCACTAACGGTGCCGTTAAAGGTAAAACAGGTTCATTGACTGCATTGCCAGTGATTGAAACAGCTGCGGGTGACGTTTCAGCATTCGTCCCAACTAACGTGATTTCAATTACCGATGGTCAAATCTTCTTAGAGACAGATTTGTTCAACGCGGGTATTCGTCCTGCGATTAACGCTGGTATTTCAGTATCTCGCGTGGGTGGTGCTGCTCAAACTAAAGTCATCAAAAAATTAGGTGGCGGTGTACGTTTAGCATTAGCGCAATATCGTGAATTAGCTGCGTTCGCGCAGTTCGCTTCTGATTTGGATGAAGCAACACGTAAACAACTAGACCGCGGTCGTATGTTTACTGAGTTGATGAAACAAGCGCAATACGCGCCATTGAGTATTTCTCAAATGGCAATCAGCTTGTTAGCTGCGAACAATGGTTATTTTGATGATGTGCCAACCAATAAAGTATTAGCTTTTGAAGGTGCTTTACACGGCTTCATGAGTTCAAAATACAAATCATTGATGGATGGCATTGAATCTAGCAAAGACTTAGCTGGTGATAACGAAAAAGCGGTTGAAGCGGCAATTCAAGACTTTAAAGCAACGAACGCGTACTAATTAATCGACTATCTAGGACTCTAAAATGGCTGGTAGTAAAGAGATTAGGACCAAGATCAAGAGCGTAGAAAATACACGCAAGATCACCAAGGCAATGGAGATGGTGGCCGCTTCTAAAATGCGTAAAGCGCAAGATAGAATGCGTGCCTCACGTCCCTACGCTGAGAAAATTCGTAACGTTGCAGCGCATTTGTCATTTGCAAACCCAGAATACAAGCACCCCTATTTGATTAAACGTGATGTGATTAAAAACATTGGTTTGATTGTGGTGAGTTCAGATAAAGGCTTATGTGGCGGTTTAAATACCAACATGTTGCGTTTGTCTGTTAACAAAATGAAAAACTGGGAAACTGAAGGCAAAGCAATCACTGTCAGTGCAATTGGTAACAAAGGCTTTAGTTTTATGAACCGTGTAGGCGCGAATGTTAAATCGCACATTATTGGTTTGGGTGATGTGCCACATATCGAAACTTTGATTGGTACAATCAAAGTGATGTTAGATGCCTATGAAGCTGGCGAAATTGATCAACTGTATATTTCTTATACCAAGTTCATCAACACCATGAAGCAAGAGCCAGTGATGGAGCAATTGCTGCCATTAACGGGTGAAAAGCTAGGTAGCCCTGCTGGTCATTGGGATTACATCTATGAGCCAGAAGCGAAGCCAGTGGTTGATCAATTGATGATGCGCTATGTAGAGTCGTTGGTCTACAACGCAGTTGCAGAGAATATGGCTTCAGAACAATCATCACGTATGGTGGCGATGAAATCAGCATCTGATAACGCGAAAGAAGTGATCGGCGATTTGAAACTGATCTACAACAAAGCACGTCAGGCAGCCATTACTAAAGAGATTTCAGAAATTGTTGGTGGCGCGGCCGCGGTATCTTAATAGAGACACAGCAAGCTTTAATAGAACATTTAATTACAATTCTACAGACAGTTTGAATAGGATATAAAGATGAGTATAGCAAAAATTGGTAAAGTAGTTCAATGTATTGGCGCGGTGGTAGACGTTGAGTTCCCACGTGATCATATGCCGAACGTATTTGAAGCATTGATTATTGATGATGCTACAAGTCAAGCAGAAGCAGGCCTGACTTTAGAAGTTCAGCAACAATTAGGTGACGGCATTGTACGTACCATTGCGATGGGCTCATCAGATGGCCTTTCACGTGGTACAGCATTTAAATCAACAGGCTCACAAATTACTGTGCCAGTCGGTGTTGGTACTTTAGGCCGTATTATGGATGTGTTGGGTCGCCCAATTGATGAGGCTGGCCCGATTGAGTGTGATGAGCGCCGTGCGATTCACCAAAAAGCCCCTACTTTTGAAGAACTATCACCTTCAGTAGACTTGTTAGAAACAGGTATCAAGGTGATTGACTTAGTTTGCCCGTTTGCTAAAGGCGGTAAAGTTGGTTTGTTCGGTGGTGCAGGTGTAGGTAAAACCGTTAACATGCTTGAGTTAATCAACAACATTGCAAAACAACACTCAGGTTTATCCGTGTTTGCAGGTGTGGGCGAGCGTACACGTGAAGGTAATGACTTCTATCATGAGATGGCAGAAGCGGGTGTTATCAAGCTTGATAATATGAAAGAATCAAAAGTAGCGATGGTGTTCGGTCAAATGAACGAGCCACCAGGCAACCGTTTACGCGTAGCGTTGTCAGGTTTGACCATGGCTGAAAAATTCCGTGACGAAGGCCGTGACGTATTGTTCTTCGTTGATAACATCTATCGTTATACATTAGCCGGCACTGAAGTATCAGCATTGTTAGGTCGTATGCCTTCTGCTGTAGGTTACCAACCTACCTTAGCGGATGAAATGGGCCGTTTACAAGAGCGTATTACATCAACTAAAA
>JAYTHN010000298.1:0-3876 GCA_043732505.1 Methylotenera sp. | reverse complement strand
GTAGTAAATATAGGGTATGAAAGCCCAACTACCGCCATCTCCCCCATCGCCTCCAGGCGTTGCAACACCACCAGTAGCTGCCGACCTAGTTGAACTATTATTACTAAAATTTGCTGAAGGTCGTGCTGCATGCAGACCCATCACCAGTTGATTTTCGGGCAGATAAGTCATCCCTGCAGGATTAAAATAAACGGTACTTGCATCTTCTGCAGCGGCAGCTCCCCCAGCAAAAGCATTAGCCATTGTCGCTCCTTGCTCTACAAGACCAAAACCAGCAGCAGTGACTGATTGAGATAGACTAAAGAATGTTGCAGCTAATATTGACGTAAAATAAATAGGTTTAGTCATTATCTATCCTGAATTTGTGCGTAAAAATTACTATTAAAATAGTCTCTTATATGCTCGAAGCTCGAGTTTTTTAATAGTAACGTCACTTTACAGTTTAGCATTACAAGCTTATATGCTTAACGGTATATACAATTAATTAAATATTAAATTATATATAATTCGTAAAATATTTTAGACAAAGTTGAATATACAGTTCAATACCTATTAAAAACAAGCAACGTTCTACTTATGGTTCAATGCATAGTTTACAAATTAAAACCCGCAGTCGCGATAATGCGAACTGCGGGTTTAACTTACGAACTAGCTAGACTTTAATTAACAAACTCAAAAAATAGCAAACTAACCATTAAGCGTTGCCATATCGATCACAAAGCGATACTTTACGTCACCTTTCAACATGCGTTCGTAAGCTTCATTGACATCTTTCATCGCAATCACTTCAATGTCAGAAGTAATATTGTGTTTGGCGCAAAAATCCAACATTTCTTGTGTTTCTTTAATTCCTCCAATCAACGAGCCAGCAATTTGCCTACGTTTAAAAATTAGATTGAATATACTTGGTGATGGATGTGGATGCTCTGGCACGCCATTCAAGCACATCGTCCCATCACGTTTTAATAATGCTGTAAATACATCTAGATTATGGGAAGCAGCTACAGTATTTAAAATAAAATCAAAACTCTTAGTATGCGCATTCATTTCATCTGGATTTTTTGAAATCACTACTTCATCAGCACCTAATCGTTTAGCATCTATTGCCTTATCTGGTGATGTTGTAAATAACACTACATGCGCCCCCATAGCATGCGCTAACTTTACAGCCATATGGCCTAGACCACCTAAACCAACAATACCCACTTTACTACCAGGGCCAACTTTCCAATGCCTTAAGGGCGAATAAGTAGTAATACCCGCACATAATAAAGGCGCTACTGCAGCCAAGTTTAAATTGCTTGGAATATGCAATACAAAATGTTCATCCGCCACGATCTGATTTGAATAACCACCATAAGTCATTTTTCCGCTGTGGTTATCACCATAGTGTTTATCTTCACTATTATAAGTAAAAATCTCACCATCACAATATTGCTCTAAACCATCTGTACAATCTGGGCATACGCGACAAGAATCTACTAAACAACCAACCCCTGCTAAATCGCCCACTTTAAATGCTTTAACATTGGCACCTATGCCAATCACCCGTCCAACAATCTCATGTCCTGGTACTACAGGATAAACCGCGTTTTGCCATTCATTTCGTGCTGTATGTAAGTCTGAATGACAAACACCACAAAACAGAATCTCAATTTGTATATCTTTAACCCCTAAGCTACGGCGTTCAAAATTAAAAGGCACTAATTTCTCTTTGGCAGAATGTGCTGCATAACCAATCACTTTACTCATGTGTTTCTCCTGTTTATTGATTGAAACTGTTTACTTTAAAACTTGGCATAAATTAATTAGTAGTAACATCAATAATCAAAGATCAAATTGATTCGTCAATTTCTAATATCTAGACTACTTTTAATACCTGGGCAATAAATTTTGACGGTTTTGAAATTAAACATTTAATAAATTGGTATTTAGGTTAGATTTTTAAACGACTATATTAAAAGATTTAGTCTGTTTTATTCTTAATTTTGTCGCCGGCTTCCTCAAGTTTATCACCCGCTTTATCCCTTGTACTTTCGATTTTGTTGCCCATATTTTCAGTAATATTATCTATTTTTTCACCTGCTTTTTCTGCAGGTCCTTTTTCACAGGCGGTCAACCCAACAATGAATAAAAGTACTAAAGCTACGATTGTTAATTTTTTATATATATTCATTTATAACTCCCATCTAATATTGAATTTACATTCGCGCACAATTATTGAGTTTTATAACATTATTATTTTGCTAAATTTCACTTAGATATTATGTAAAACTTGGATACTATACAGATATGATTAAACACATGAGTAGGGTAATTCTGAATTTTCTGTAAGATAAAACTGACAAGCCAAAATAGAAAGAGGCTAACACTTCCTTTATTTTCATTTAGAATTAATTGTTTGTACAACATTAATATTAGATTGTTAAATATTACGTTTGAACATTTAATATAGCACTAACTTAATAATTCAAAACTTAGCAGTGCATCAACACCATATATCCTGAATACATAAAGTATTGCATTCTCAATACATGCTTATAATGGATAAGCTATTTTAGACTACATTTAAAAACTAAGAATAATGAAAACATTACTATTGTTAGCCTTACTATTACCATTAGAAATAAATGCTGATGAAATTGCTAGATTATCAGTAAATGTAAAAGCCATAAAATGTGAACCTTTTGAAGATACTGAACTAGGAAAATTAAGCCAAACTGATTTAGAAATTATCTATTGTGGTTACTTAATAGGCAAAAGAAATACGGATTTGGCGCAAGTAAAAGAGTTTGAAAAATATGCTAATGACATAAATACGAAATTAGCTATTAGTGAGAAAAATAACGCGAAAAATATTCAATGTATTAGTTATAAAAGTGAAATTGAATACATTTTAACTAGCGAAGAGCCTCCTTACGTTGCACGTTTTGAAAATTATGAGGGATTCTCAGATTTATTAAAATAACAATGGATTAGCAGATAAATTTATGGCAATAATTATTAATAATCTTAAAGTCGACAATATGCAGTGAAAAATTAGTTTGAATCCAAAAAATTAAATTAAAGTACATTTAATGCATAGGTATCTGGTTGAGATTCTAAAAAAATTTATCAGCCTCACTTTAATCCATCCCATAACGTGAAGCTAACGCTGGTCCGCTAGTATTTACTTATTATTTGTAAATACAATTTTGTTGATTGAATCTAATTGAAAAGTTACATATAAAGAATTTATGGACTATGTGTGCTATGTAACTTACACAAAAGAAAACTTGCTCAATAATAAATTATATAATTTTAAAAGGGTATATTGTGAAATCTCGTCAAAATACGCAAATGGAAAATACAGTAAAGAAAGGGATTGTATTAGCTCGTACAAACAGCGTGAGGTCTGCAACTGGGATGATGAAAAAGAGCGGAGTACCAATTAGTGTAATAGTAAGAGTTTTATTTCAGAAAGGTTTAATAAGAAATACTGACTCAGCATCCTTATTAGATTAGTGATGAAAAAACATTGTAATAAAAAAATTGCGAAGCTAGTTAAGGTCGCCATAAAATTATCCACTAAAGATCATAATAGATCTGGAGGAATAATGTTGACTAACGCTGGAGTGCCATATCTCAACATTGATATGCTTTTATATGAACCACATAATGTTAGATACTATGATTGAATTACTTATAATTTGTTCAAAGCTAGACTAGACTAATAAAAATACAATTCCAGATATTGACTAAAATTAAATATTAAATTAGATTAAATAACATAATGGGGAAAATCGTCAAGAGTTCTAACAAAAAAGCCACTCTAGAGTGGCTTTAGTAGATAATTACATTATAATAATTGGTGTTTCCTATGAGTCAAACACAGCA
>JAYTHN010000297.1:0-3879 GCA_043732505.1 Methylotenera sp. | reverse complement strand
AAGTTAGGTCACTTTTCTCTGCAAAATCCCTTGCCAAAGTCTCTACCAAATTTGGGTAGTTTGTGGATGCTCGTAGCAGCGTTAGGTTTTGCAATCATGGGCACATTGGTAAAAGTTGGCGCACAAAAATTTAGTAGTGGTGAGCTGGTGTTTTATCGTTCACTTTTTGGCTTAATTACAATTTGGCTATATATCCATACTAAAAAATTACCGCTCGCAACACCAGTGATGTTCAAACAAATGTCACGTGCAGTGGTTGGCTTTGTATCGCTAGCGTTATTTTTTTACGCTATCGCCCATTTGTCGCTCGCTACCGCAATTACACTTAACTACACATCTCCATTATTTTTGGCAGTGATCACGCCCATATTTTTGCACGAGAAACCCAAAAAAACTTTATTTATTGGGCTCATTGTTGGCTTTATAGGTGTTAGCTTGTTACTTAAACCCAGCTTTACTCATGCAGATTGGCTAGCTGGGAGCCTTGGCTTGCTGTCAGGAATTGGTGCCGCCTTTGCTTATATGCACGTAAAGCTGCTGGGCAAAGTGAATGAGCCTGATTGGCGAACAGTGTTTTACTTCACTTTAATTTCAACAATTGGTGCTGGTCTTTGGATGTTCTTTGATACTTTTCACCCATTAACTTGGCAGGATTTACCTGTTTTATTAGGCTTAGGCGTTTCTGCCACTATTGCACAGTTAGCCATGACAAGGGCTTATCGCACTGGCGATACATTGGTGGTTGCTAGCTTAGCCTATGTCACTGTAGTGATAGCAAGTTTATTTGGAATAATATGGTGGCACGAATATTTAAGCTTAGATGCTTGGTTGGCAATTGGGCTGATTATTTTAAGCGGAGTTATCAGCGTGCGTACTACACGTTAAATAATAGATTTTGAATATTAGCGCCTACAATTTAATGAAATAACCTGATTAAAACCTATTGATATCAAGCACTTAATCAATAAATTACTAGACAATCGCTTGCTAGCGCAGCAATCTAACCCTCCGACGTTAAAAATGTTGTGTTTAATATAATCATGGCATTACGAATCACAATTAAATGGCTAATAGTTGCTGCAATGTCCTTGGGGCTATGTGGTTGCTTTGGCGGCACAGTTGCCCAACAATTAGTGCGTTCCATGCTATTGCATGGCGCAGACCAAGCAACCGCAGCAGCAATAGAAACGCAGGGGGAAAATGATAAGCTTGCCGCGCAAAAGATGCCACTTAAGAATACGCCGCCTGATCATTATCAAATCGCTTTTATCAATGCAGCCTTTGAAACTGTATCGGCACAAATTGAACCTTTACCTGCAACCGCACTTGATGAAGACTTACCATTACAAATGATGCAAGAAACCAAGCTGGTTCAGGTGGAATTTTGGGGTTTATTGGTAGGGGATGAGAAACAAAATATACTTGAAAAAGCTAGATTACAAGGTACCACTAGCCTGCCACTTTAAGCCGAATGGAAACAATGGTAGATTGCGATTGAAGCCACATATAATCATAGTCAAAGTAATCAGAAACAACCGATTGCGTTTTTAATTCCACCAGAAATGGGAAAAGTGTATAGTGGAGATAAAGCTTTGGTAGAGATATCTAGGAAGGGCGAGCTAAATGTAGCCCGCTATTTTTAACTAAACAACTTAATTTTAAGTGGGTTAATTAAGGGTCAATTAAGCCACTACGCATTGCAATCAAAGCGATTTCTGCTGAGTTATTAGCATTAAGTTTTTGCTTGATATTGTATAAATGTGTGCCAACCGTACGCGGGCTTAAAAACAAAGTTTCTGCAATCTCGTTGGTAGTTTTACCTTTTGCTAATGACATAAATACTTCAAACTCACGTGCGGACAATACATCTACAGGGCTTTGGTCACCAGATAATTGCTGTATCGCCATTTGTTGTGCAACACTCGCTTCTAAATATTTTTTACCTGTGGCAACGGTTCTAATCGCCTTAATCAACTCTTCAGCAGCTGATCTTTTGGTTAAATAGCCCATTGCACCTGCATTGAGCACACGTTTAGGATGTACTGAATCTTCATGTGCAGAAAGCACTAAAATTCTAGCGTTACTATCTTTGGCTAAAATGCGCTCTATGGCTTCTAAACCACCAATACCTGGCATTGTGATATCCATAATCACTACATGAGGTTTATGCTCCATGTACCTCGTGATTGCTAGCTCGCCACTCTCAGCTTCAGCAATCACTTTAATGTCAGCATCAGTTTCAAGCAACATTTTAAAACCCATGCGTACCACTGCGTGGTCATCTACTAGCATGACATTAATTTGACTCATGTTGCGGCTCTCCCCCATTGCTGGGTCATAAAATATGATTGTGATATTTGTATCGTAAGGTTAATTAAGGTATCACTAAACATAGCGCTTACTAATGGTTTAAAGGTTGGTAGGAATATTAATATAAATGGCCGTACCTGCTTTAAGCGCAGAATCTACTTTAAAGCTGCCATGCAAAGCTTGTGCACGTTCACGCATCCCAAGTAAGCCAAAATGCTTGGTTTGGTCAACAGCTTCTACATCCATCCCAACACCATTATCTTTGACACTTAACTGCAAATCACCTTTGGTATTTTTAGTTAACTGCACGTCTATCCTAGTCGCATTTGCATATTTAAACGCGTTATTTAACGACTCTTGCACTATTCTATACAAATTGATGCTGACAGTTTCACCTAAGCCTTGTAAATCACCATTTAATTGCAAATTCATCGTAATTTTTGGGTGCTGTGCTTGATAAGTGCTCACCACATCCTTCAAAGTTTCGGCTAATCCTAAATTGTCTAAAGAGCCAGGCCTTAACTGGCGAATAATATTATGCATTCCATCGTAGATTTGGTTAGCGGCAGAAACGATGACTTGTGCATTCGCAGCAATATCTGGCATACCAGCACTGGTAGTTGTAACCTTAGTTTTATTGATAATGCCGACCGCAAAGGTTTTTATCGCAGTCACATATTGGCCCAACTCATCATGTAATTCGCGTGCTAAGCTTCTGCGCTCATCTTCAATATGTTTTTGAATCACTTGTGTCAGTTGACGGTTTTCTTCCAGCTGACGCTCTGCATTGAGCGATTCCGCCATACGATTTAGGCTATGACCTATACGCTCAAACTCCGGCAAATTAAACTTAGGCAAACGCGTACTTAAATCGCCCTGCTCCATTTTATTTATAGCGGTTAACATGGGCTGCAAAGGCCGTAACCAGTGGCCTAACATCCAATACACCATACTATTCAGTAAAATAAAAAAGCTTAAGCCTATCCAAAGCAATGAGCTGAACTTACCCCATGCTTCACGAATCGCACCAGATGGATTGGGGATGATTTCTAACTTGCCATAACGCACTAAACGCATAACTGATTTCTCATGCGGTGAGAGTAAATTCACAAACCATTGTGGTGGATTTTCATGAGATTTATATTTAGAAGGGGGCGATTGATACATTAAACCGCCTTGTATACTATAAAGCTTTATTTCATTGCCACGCACATGGCCTAGTGCTTTCAAAAACTCTTTTAATACTTCATGTGTATAACCCCAGCCTGGATTCTCCAATGAGCTTAAAATCACAGTATCAAGCAATTGTGTAGTCACGCGGGTTGATGCCTCCACTCCCTCTTGAATAGATGCTTTTGTGCCATTGACAATCACATAGCCCACTGCCAGCATAAAGAGCAGCAGCAATGCAGTGATCAACAAATTTAGGCGAACACGCAGACTCACACGTTGATAATGGTGTTTAAACATGCACAAAGTTTAACAAGTTTAACTAAAACGCAATATAGTGTTATTCATGAGTTAAACCTACTAGGGTGTTAAATATTCAATTACTAGTACTTAATAATT
>JAYTHN010000296.1:0-1066 GCA_043732505.1 Methylotenera sp. | reverse complement strand
TAAATCTACATGTGGCAAAGGTTGCCATCCTGCCTGACGATGTTCGGCGATCACATTGGTAAATATCCCGCCACGCACATAAAATTTTGCAGTGACTCGCATGAATTTAGGCTGTGTTGCTGTTACCAAATCATCTAAGATTCGATTTGTAACTGCTTCATGGAAGCATCCTTCATTTCTAAATGAAACGGTGTATAGCTTTAAACTCTTCAGTTCTACACATTGTTGATCTGGAATATAGTCCAAGTAAATGACTGCAAAATCAGGCTGGCCTGTTTTTGGGCATAAGCAGGTAAATTCTGGGATTTCCATATGAATATGAAAATCACGATTTGGGTTAGGACTAGGGAACGTTTCTAGTGTTTTAGAGGGTTTCGCGTCTAAATCACCTAATAAAGTGACGTTTTCATGTAAAGGTTTGTTCGACATATTGGCATTCATATAAAATATATAAAACATTATAAGTCGTTCGATGTTAAAAACTAAATTAAGTATTATTAAAAATACAAAAAGTAACCAAAATCTTAACTTTATAGAATATCTACTTGCGTCTCACCCATCTAAAACTCGCTGGTTTTAAATCGTTTGTTGATCCAACAACGTTGCATATTCACGGCCAACGCGTGGGTGTGGTCGGCCCTAATGGTTGCGGTAAATCGAACGTCATGGAGTCTGTACGCTGGGTGCTAGGTGAATCATCTGCCAAAGAAATGCGCGGCGATAGTATGGATGCGGTGATTTTCAACGGCTCAGGCAATCGTAAGCCGATATCGCGTGCTAGTGTAGAGTTGATTTTTGATAACAGCTTAGGTGGCGCGACTGGTGATTGGTCCCAGTACGCTGAAATCTCGGTTAAAAGGGTAATTGAGCGTGATAAAGGCTCTACTTACTACATTAACAACTCAGTCGTGCGCCGCCGCGATGTTGCTGACCTATTTCTGGGTACTGGTTTAGGTGGCCGTGCTTATGCCATTATCGGTCAAAATACTATTAACCGTATTGTTGAAGCCAAACCTGAAGAGTTACGTATATTTTTAGAAGAAGCGGCGGGTATCAGTAAATACAA
>JAYTHN010000295.1:0-3880 GCA_043732505.1 Methylotenera sp. | reverse complement strand
CACCACGTTCAATACGTGATAGAAATGCACGTACACGGTCACCCACACGAAGATTCTCTTTAGGAATCATTTGCTCGCGTGGTAATAATGACTCAATACGACCAACTTCAATAATCGCATTACCTTTTTCCATACGCTTAATCACACCTGTGACTAATTTTTCATCGCGCGCTAAAAAGTCTTCCAATATTTGCTCGCGTTCTGCTTCACGCACTTTTTGCAAAATGACTTGCTTAGCCGCTTGTGCACCAATACGACCAAATTCTATGCTTTCCAATGGCTCTTCGTAATATTCACCTATTGTTAAGCCAGCAGCATGGTCGCTCTCTTCATCAATTTGATAGTTTGAGTTTTCCAGCAAATCATATTCCACATATTGCCAGCGCCTGAATGTCTCGTAAGCACCTGTTTCCCGGTCAATCGCAACACGCACATCAGCATCATCATGATGTTTTTTCTTGGTGGCTGAAGCTAAAGCAAGCTCTAACGCAATAAAGATCACTTCTTTAGTGACGTTTTTTTCATGCGCTAAGGCATCTACCAATAATAAAATTTCACGACTCATTTTCTATCTCCGACTATAAATTGCAGATTAACTGCTTAATATTTCTAATTCTTATATTTAAAACAATAGCTTTAAAGCTATGGCACTAAAACACAGGATTTAAACGCGCTTTATCTATATTTGTTAGCGCGATTTTGTAGTTAACACCATCACATTCAAGTAGCAACTCTCCAGCTTCTAAGCCACGTACAAAACCTACAAAATTCTTTTTCGTTACCTGCCTATCTTTACCATCATCTTTAGCGGTAGGCACTGATTCGATAATAGGCACGCGTAATTTAACTGTCGCGCGCTCGCCGATAAAGCGCAAAAAATCTGCTTCTTTTTTTAAAACCCTATCCATGCCCGGAGATGAAACCTCCAAGCGATCATAATCAATATCATTTTCGACTGCCAACAAATTGCCTAATTGATTACTAACCAAGCTGCAATCATCGATATTGACACTGTCTTTAATATCCACAGGATTTTGCTTGTCAATAAACACGCGTAACACTTTGCCACGATTTGAAATTTCGAGATCAATTAACTCATAGCCT
Organism: Methylotenera sp.; assembly: GCA_043732505.1. Classification (GTDB taxonomy): domain Bacteria; phylum Pseudomonadota; class Gammaproteobacteria; order Burkholderiales; family Methylophilaceae; genus Methylotenera. The sequence continues at coordinate 2,776 of JAYTHN010000295.1, read as the reverse complement.
AATTGGCTTACCGAAGCTTCTATCAATGTATGCAAGTCTTGCATGGCTACGCTACCTTAATGCTGGGTTTAAAATGCACGCCCTAAATCATTCCACTTAACCTACTAACTATGTTAGCTAACTGTTTTTAGTTGACGTATAAATCTACACCACTAATTTACGTAAGTTGCAGAAACAAAAAATGGGCACAAAGCCCATCGAAAAATTACCTAAACATTATACCAATCAATTCAATGAATTGGAACCATAACTAGCAAATAGCAATACTTCACTCACTTTTTACAATGACTAGTTAATTTATATTCATTTTGATTATATCAATATAAAAACAAATTATTTTTAATTATTAAAAATTCATCTTAAAGTGCATGCTTTCGGTTTCACACATATAAATTTGAGGTTAAACATGTCACTTAATCATAGCGCTCCAAATAATACTGTTAAAAACACTATTAGTGGCACATCAAAAAATACTCATGAAGCAAACCTAGATATTGCGCAAAAAGTTTTACGTGCGATTGAAGAGGTGAAGCAAGGTTCTGGTTTTGGCTCAATTGAAATTGTGCTGCATGAGGGTCGAATCACACAAATTGAGAAACGCGAAAAACTTAGATTTACGCCAACATAATCATATTGATGGGCTAGCTATATTAAAAAAATATTACCTTCTGAACAACATTAGATTTCGCCTTCTGCTCAAGCAATGGCAAAATAATAACTAAAAATATAACCATACATGCTGACCAGTAAACTGGAAGCTTAGAATCCGGAGCTTAAAATGCAATTTAAATTTTCAAAATTCGCCACTGCACTTATTGCTAGTGGCATTATTTCATTACCAATCACCGCTTCGGCGAATGACAGCACAGAACTGGAAGAACTTCGCGCCTTAGTTCAACAACTAGATCAAAAAGTTAAAATTTTAGCGCGCAATGGTGAGCTTTCTGAAGAGAAAGCTGCTGAAGATAAGAAAAATACACCCATTGTAACTACTGGTGCTGATGGCTTCGGCTTCAAATCCGCTGATGGCAAAAATGCAATCACACTCAATGGTCGTGTACAAGCAGAATACCGCACCTATGGAAAATCAAATGTTCAAAATGCTGATACTTTTGACTTACGCCGCGCTTATTTGACTTTGCAGGGTAAAGTCTACGGTGACTATGATTTCAAGATTACAGGGGATTTTGCACAACAATCTAACGACGCAAGTGGAACAAAAACCACAAAAACTATTCTAGATGAAGCGTATTTTGGCGTTAACTTGGTTCCACAAGCCAAGTTAAGATTCGGTCAATTTAATATGCCTTTTGGTCTTGAAAACTATACTAGCGATCTATTCAATGACTTTACGGAGCGTGCGGTCACTGAGGCCCTTACCCCAAGTAAAGAGCGTGGTGCAATGGTCCATGGCAACCCAATTAAGGGTGTTTACTATGGTTTAGCGTTATCTACTGGTCGCGGTAAGAATGCCAACAATACGGATACACAAGTTGACGGTCCCGAGGTTATTGGTCGAGCAGCTGTGAATCTTGCAAACTTCGTCAATGTGAGTGATACGGTGCTTCACTTTGGTGGAAGTTTCTCCAATGGTCGCATCTCTGACAATCAAGCAACGAACAGTAATACGCTGACTACTGGTGCATTTTTGGCTGGTCAAGGAAATGCATCTTCTCAAACTGAAGGACGAAGCATTACTTTTTTTACACCAACATCTTTCAATACCGGGGCTGGTCAAGACGTAGATAGAACACGCCTAGCTGCTGAAGCTGCCGTAGCTTTTGGTTCAATAAAATTACAATCAGAATACGTAACACATAATTATAAAGGGCTTGGTTCAACAATCCCTAATGCAGCGACCACATCATTCAATAAAGATATCGACGCATTTTATGCCTCTGCAACCTGGCTAGTGACTGGCGAAAGCTATGCAGATAGCTATTTAGCTGATGGCACTTGGGGTCGTATCAAGCCGAAACATAACTTTAGCTTAGCTGACGGTAATCTTGGCGCTATTGTGCTTGGGCTGAGGTACTCAAAATATGATGCTTCTGATTTTGCATCAGGGATTGCAAAAGTTGTCACAGGCACAGCAACTGGCGAGCATGCATTGACTGCAGCGGCCACTTGGATTCTTAACCCCAACACTCGGGTAGCAATCAACTATATTGACTCGCGATTTGAAGGTGGTTCTGTAGCAATAAAAAATGATATCGGTGGCACAGGCGTTAATGCAACTGGTGAAAAAGCACTTACCCTTCGTGGTCAATACGACTTCTAACCCTAATTAGAGAGAGAAATAAATGAAAAAATCATTACTCGCTATTGCGTTGCTAGCCGCAGCATTTGGCAGCGCAGTGCCGTTTACAGCGACTGCTAAAGACATTACTTTACTTAACGTTTCATATGACCCTACGCGCGAGTTATATGTAGATTATAACGCAGCATTCTCAAAGTATTGGGAAGCTAAAACAGGCGACAAAGTCACTGTTAAATCTTCTCATGGCGGCTCTGGAAAGCAAGCGCGCGCTATTATTGATGGTCTAGATGCAGACGTTGCTACGCTGGCATTAGCTTACGATATTGATCAGCTATCAGAAAAGGCCAATCTGATTCCAAAAAACTGGCAAAAACGTTTGCCTAATAACAGCACACCTTACACTTCAACCATTGTTTTTCTGGTGCGTAAAGGCAACCCTAAACATCTTAAAACTTGGAGTGATTTAGTAAAACCAGGGGTTGGTATTGTACCTGCTAACCCAAAAACATCTGGTGG
>JAYTHN010000294.1:0-1069 GCA_043732505.1 Methylotenera sp. | reverse complement strand
GATGTTTATGGATGGTGGCGTAACTTATCTGCGATATATTTTCTTAAGCAGACAAACTCAAAATTAACATAGGTTATATATTGCGCAAGTGTTAATGTAAACTTTTTTATAAACGTTTAAGTTAGTAATATTTATTATATTGATCTTAAATATTTCGTTTAAACTTTGGCACCCGATACTTACTGTAAAGTAATCTATTACTAATACGGCAAATAGTCTATGATGCAATTAGTTACAATAAGTTAAATTATTAATTTAATGGTACAAAATATAATGGATATGGAAGTAAAGACTATCAATTGGGAAAAAATATTTTCCGTTATTCAGGGATCATACTCAATAGATAAGCATATTGACTTTTTTATTTGGCTGCAAGAAAGTGTAAATGAGGTATTGCCGCATGATATGCTTTTGGCAAGTTGGGGCGAGTTTAAGAGCACGAATGAGATCAGTAAATTAAATTACGATGTAGCATCAAATCTGAGCGATGTAAGCACCCAGATTATTTTTGATGCTTCTGCAGAAATTGATACTTTCATGTCACATCTGTATCAAGATTGGATCAAGAGTAATCGGCGTTGGTTCGTGATCAATAATCTTGATGAGCTGGATTTAAATCATCAATTCAATGCAAATTTTCTAAGTAAATTAAAACAACTCAATTCATTATTAGTTTACGGCGTCAGTGATTTACGCGGTAAAAATGAGTGCCTCTATGTTTTTTTCAGTAAGAAAAAAATATTCGAAGTTCAAGATTCCATTATGGGTCTAATCATGCCGCATATTGATAATGTACTTAGAAGAATTCAGCATCTTCAACAGCTTGAAGTCGTCAATACATCAGAAGCGATAGCCCATTTCTCTGGCTTAACTGCGCGTGAGTTAGAAATCATTCATTGGGTTAAATCTGGTAAAACAAATCAAGAAATAGGCATGATCTTATACATTAGCCAAAATACTGTGAAAAGTCATCTTAAGCGAGTATTTCAAAAACTAAACGTTACAAGGCGGGCTCAAGCCGTGGCTATATTGTCTAATCATCCAGTTGAAAAATTGATTCTATAGCGCT
>JAYTHN010000293.1:0-12368 GCA_043732505.1 Methylotenera sp. | reverse complement strand
CCAGCGGCAGCACCCAAACCACCGCCTACTGCAGTTTTGGCATTATTGTCACCTGCCATTGCTTGGGTAGAAAATAATTAAATGGCTAGTAATAATCCGTTGATTAACTTCATTGTGACATCCATTTGTTGGGTAAAATGCTGTGTATAGATCTTTATGATTGTATTTTACAAGATTTTGGAAATGAGAATATCAGGCAGGGATTATATCGATGTAGGAATTTTCCTACATCGATACTTGGTGATTACTGTCTGTGATTTAAAAACTAGAAGTCATTTAAACCCAGTGAAATAGAACTTATTTAACGCGCATACCTGCTTGTGCACCGGCATCTGGACTTAATATAAACGGTCCGCCTTGTTCATCGCTGGCGGCTAGCACCATGCCTTCACTCATACCAAACTTCATTTTACGTGGGGCTAGGTTTGCAACCATTACGGTTAGGCGACCGATTAATGTTGCTGGATCATAAGCAGATTTAATCCCCGCAAAAACTTGGCGCGGTTTATCTTCACCAATATCTAATGAAAGTTTAAGTAGCTTTTCAGCACCTTCCACATGTTCAGCGTTCACTATTTTAGCGATACGTAAATCGACCTTAGTAAAGTCATCAATACTGATATATTCTGACTCAGGCAAAGCTTCTACAGCCTTAACTGCAACTAGAGCAACGACAGGAGTGGCTTGTAGGTTTTCATTATTGGCTTCTGTCATGGCTTCAATCAGCTTAGGGTCGATACGAGTAATTAAATGTTCGTATGGATTAATTTGATGTCCTGTCACAAACGAATCAGCTACAGAATCCCATGTTAAAGGGGCAATATTTAAGAACTTTTCAACATCCACCGCGAGTTTGGGTAAAACTGGCTTCAGATATAAGGTTAACAAACGAAACATTTCTAATGCAGCAGAACAATCCAAATGTAATTCAGCCTCAGCATCAGCTCCTTCTTTTTTAGCAGTAAACCATGGTGCAGCTTCAGCAACGTCAGCATTAGCATGGTCTGCTAGACGCATAATCTCACGCAATGCTTTGCCATATTCACGACTAGCATAGGCATCAGAAATTGTATCCGACGACGCCTTCAATTCTTCAATAATTTGATGTCTGCTTGAAGCGACTAGCTGGCCGTTAAATCGCTTAGTGATAAACCCAGCAGTGCGACTAGCGATATTAATGTACTTACCCACTAAATCACTGTTCACTCGTGCCACAAAATCATCCAAACTGAGATCAATATCCTCCATCGTACTGTTCAGTTTTGCCGCATAGTAATATCGTAAGTACTCAGGATTTTTAATATGATCTAAATAGCTACGTGCGGTGATAAATGTACCACGAGACTTACTCATTTTCTCGCCATTTACGGTTAAAAAACCATGTGCGAAGATTTTCGTAGGCGTACGATGCCCACTGAATTCTAAGGTTGCTGGCCAAAACAAAGCGTGAAAGTAAAGAATATCTTTACCAATAAAATGGTACAGCTCTGTATTAGAGTCTTTATTCCAATACTCGTCGAAATCCAAGCCTTTATCTGCACAGAGTTTTTTAAAGCTTGCCATGTAGCCAATTGGGGCATCTAGCCATACATAAAAATATTTACCTGGCGCATCTGGAATCTCGAAACCAAAATACGGCGCATCGCGTGAAATATCCCAATCATTTAAGCCACTGGCAAACCATTCGCCCATTTTGTTGGCAGCTTCGCCTTGTAAGGTACCTGAGCGTGTCCAATCTTTTAAAAACTCTTCACATTCAGAAAGTTTGAAAAAATAATGCTCGGTTTCTTTACGAATTGGCGCCGCGCCAGAAACTGCAGAGTAAGCATTAATCAACTCCGTTGGGTTATAAGTTGCACCGCACACTTCACAAGAATCACCATATTGGTCTTTAGCGTGACACTTTGGGCATTCGCCTTTAATAAAGCGATCTGGCAAGAACATGTTTTTAACAGGATCATAATACTGTTCAATAGTTTTAGTTGTAATTTTTCCAGCGGCTTTTAGCTTTTTATAAATACTTTGTGAAAGCTCTTTATTCTCAGGGGCATTGGTCGAATAGTAATTGTCAAACTCAACTAAGAACTCTGCAAAATCTGCGCCATGCTCTTTATGTACATTAGCAATAAGAGCTTCAGGCGTAATGCCCTCTTTTTCAGCACGCAACATAATTGGCGTGCCATGCGTATCATCGGCGCATACATAATGTACGGTATGCCCCTGCATCTTTTGAAAACGCACCCAAATATCCGTTTGAATATATTCCACCAAATGGCCTAAATGAATACTGCCATTGGCATAAGGCAAGGCTGATGTTACCAGTATTTTTTTAGAGGCTTTATTTGTGGTTTGTTGCGTCATAAATGGCTTAATTATTAAATTTTGATCGAATATTCTATTTTAGCAAATGCGCATCTAATGTAGTAATTAAACTCTCTAACTAAGCTAAAATAGTATTTTGTAAATTTTTAGAAAAATCATGGCACTTACTGAGCAAAGCATCACCAGCGCACTACAAACGCTGTTAGATCCAAACACAGGACGCGACTTTATTAGCAGTAAATCTGCTAAAAATATCAAGCTAGATGTCAATAATGTCAGCCTGGATATTGTGCTCGGCTACCCTGCTAAAAGCCAATTTGCCAGCTTAAAAGCACTGGTAGTCAGCCAATTAAAGAGTATTGCTGGCATTGGTAATATCACAGTGAATATCGGCAGCAGAATCGTTAGCCACAGCGCGCAGCGTGGCGTGAATCTATTACCTAATGTTAAAAATGTGATCGCAATCGCATCGGGCAAAGGTGGCGTAGGTAAATCAACCACTTCAGTAAATTTAGCTTTAGCATTAGCAGCAGAAGGTGCGAGCGTAGGCTTGCTAGATGCAGATATCTACGGCCCTAGCCAACCACAAATGTTAGGTATTAGTGGCCGCCCAGAAAGTGCTGATGGCAAAAGTATGGAGCCAATGTTGGCACATGGCATACAAGCCATGAGTATAGGATTTTTGGTCGATACAGATACGCCTATGGTATGGCGTGGTCCAATGGTAACGGGGGCATTAGAGCAGTTACTGCGGGATACCAAATGGCGTGATTTAGATTATTTGGTGATTGATTTACCACCAGGGACAGGTGATATTCAATTAACGTTAGCGCAAAAAATCCCTGTTACAGGCGCAGTTATTGTAACAACACCTCAAGACATTGCGCTGTTAGATGCACGCAAGGGCCTAAAGATGTTTGAAAAAGTCGGCATTCCAATCTTAGGTATTGTAGAGAATATGAGTACGCATATTTGCAGCAACTGTGGCCATGAAGAACCTATATTTGGCGCAGGTGGTGGTGCATTAATGAGTAAAGATTACAACGTAGATTTATTAGGTAGTTTGCCATTAGATATTAAGATTCGTGTGCAATCAGATGGTGGTAAACCAACCGTTGTGGCCGAACCTGAGAGCAATATCGCAAATATCTATAAGCAAATTGCGCGTACTGTAGCGATTAAAATTGCGAATACTAGTTTAGATCACAGCAGTAAATTTCCTAGTATCGTGATTCAGAATACTTAACTCATGCAATAAAATGACGGTTAATTAAGATGACGCACAAAAACAAGATGTGGCAAAGAAACATAGCCTCGCAGAAAAACTCTTAGGTAAAGCCTATGAAGCGATGGATGAGCGCACCGAAAAAGTAGCGCGCCACATTACCGAACGAAAACATATCTCAAAAAATCCTTCTAAAGCCTTGGATGGTTCAGCTGCTTTTGTTCAATGTGCAGCTGATGCTGTAGCAAAATTTGGTGGCTTTTGGGTGTTTATTATGCTCTTTGCGGCTGTTTTTAGTCAGCAGGGTAAACTTAAACTCTTACATCTTAATTAACTACAACAAAGCTTTTAACCCCTACACCTATATTTTACTGTATTTATTTTTACCTATGCTGGCCTAGATTCAAGCCCCCTGTTATTTTGATGTCGCAAAATAGACTAGGTGAAAAAGACCGCTCACATGCTGAGCATGATTACGAGGTTAACTTAAAAGCTGAATTAGAAATCATGCTATTGAATGAGAAAGTAGATTTGCTCCGCGAGGGTCAATGGTGTGAACTTTTAACCATTCAAAAAGAGCAATTAAAATTACTGAGTCATTTAATTAATAAAGATAAAAGTTAAATATTTAAATCTATTCTAGTCAAGCTGGCATATTGTTGCCAACTTTACATGATGATTTTATGTTTGCCTAAATCAATATTAAGCAAACATAAAATTAAATCAACGATAGACCAAAGCAATAAACATCCACACCATTTTTAGTTGCAATGAGAGTCGCTGGAATTGCCACACCTTTACGCCAATTGTTCACTGCCTCTTGTTTGCCGGCACCGGTCACTAAAAACATGACTTCTAACGTGTTATTTAAACGGTTTTGGCTCATGGTAATACGGTCAGCAGGGGGTTTAGGCGCTTCAAACACAGGCACAGCTAGCGCACTGTTATCTACTGTTTGGGTAGGAAATAATGACGCAGTATGACCATCTTCACCCAAACCTAAAATAACTAAATCGAACGCACCCACATTTTTCAATGTTTCTGCGTAGACCAATGCACCTTTTAAATTGCCAAGTTCTGCGGGAATATCAAAAATCTGAGTTTGTGGAATCGCGACATGATTCAGCCAAGCTTCACGTGCCATCAGGCTATTACGGTCTTTATGCTCTGCTGGCAAACAGCGGTCGTCATTGTGAAATACATACCAGTTTGCCCAGTCTGCTTGCTCTTTACTTAACAATTCATATACCGTTTTAGGCGTACTACCCCCTGCTAACACGATCAAAAATTGACCTCGTGCTTGAATGGCTGACTTTGCCGCCGCTAAAATACGTTGAACTGCGGCTTGATTAATTTCAGCTTGCGTATTAAAAGTGTGCCAACGGGAAAGTTGATTGTTGGCAAGCGTCCGTGTTTCAAGTGAGATTGTTTGTGTATTTTGCATAAAACGGTAATGCCTTTACGTTATAATATTGTTTAATTTAAGTTGTTATTTTAACTTAAAACATGCATATAATTTGTGCGAAACCAATTCATAATTTATCTAATCTCTTAGCTTAGTCATTTAAACTAAACTAACACTACAGTAGAAAGACTTGCAAATCATGGCTAAAAAGATTGACCCTTGCACCCTAGTATTGTTTGGCGCTAGCGGTAATTTGTCTCGTGTTAAATTGATGCCAGGGTTATTTCGGCTAGATGCTGCGGGCAGGTTGCCTGATCATATGGCGATTCTTTCTGTAGGTCGTGGCGAAGTATCCCGTGAAAAGTGGCAAGCTGATATCAAAGGCATGTTAGATACCAAGTTTAAAAAAGGCTACGACGCAAAAGTATTTGAGCGTTTTATTGCACGTAATCATTATCATGCTAATGCCCCAACGGATGCTGATGCTTTTATTAAAATGAAAGAAAAATTGAGCGACGAAAAAATATTTCCACAAAATCTAGCGTATTTCTTATCAGTGCGCCCAGTAGATTTTGCACCTGTAGTTGAGCAACTAGCAGAAGTGGGTTTAACGCAAGAAGATAAATACTGGCGTCGCGTGGTGATTGAAAAGCCGTTTGGTACGGATTTACCTAGCGCACAGGATTTACAAGCTTCAATTAGCAAACATCTTAAAGAAAGCCAAATTTACCGTATTGATCATTACTTAGGTAAATCTGCTTTGCAAAATATTATGTTGCAACGTTTTTCCAATGCGCTTTTAGAGCCGATTTGGAACAACCAATACATTGATCACGTGCAAATTACCAATACTGAAATATTGGGCGTAGGTGAACGTACCCAGTTTTATGATGGCACAGGCGCATTGCGCGACATGATTCAAAGCCATATTTTACAAACCATGGCACTAACCGCAATGGAGTTACCAGCCGATTTATCACCAGAAAGCGTACGTGCTGAAAAAATTAAAGTGTTAGAGGCGATTCGTCCAATATCAGTTAATGAATTGAATAAACATGCTTTCCGTGCACAATATGCAGCAGGCGAGATTAACGGTGAAAAAGTACCAGGCTATTTGCAAGAATTAGGCGACAGCAATAGTGTAGTAGAAACTTATGCTGCTTTGAAATTGTTTGTGGATAATCCGCGCTGGCAAGGTGTTCCGTTCTATATTCGCACGGCCAAACGTTTACACGAAGCTGATACAAGGATCTCAATTCGCTTCAAAAAAGCACCTTTGCAAATCAAAGATGGCCAAGACCAAAACTGGCTGATGTTAGGCATTCAACCTCGCGAGTGTATCAAAATGGAAATCCAATCGAAGATTCCTGGTTTAGACATTTCAACTCGCACTATTCAATTAGATGCTGCTAATCGTCAAGAAACTGATGAAACAATTGATGCATACGAGGCGTTATTACTTAACTTGATGGAAGGTGATAATTCGCTATACCTACACATCAGTGAAGTAGAGGCGCAATGGCGCTTAGTAGACCCAGTAGTAAAAGCTTGGGCAGCGGATAAAAAACCTGTGTATCAATACCCTGCGGGTAGTCAAGACCCTGAAGCTTCTAAAGTGATTTTTGAGGCAGAGGACCAGTTCTGGCGTTATAGCATTGCATTAGGTGGCGACAAAGCTTTAATTAATTCATAAGCTTTATTAAAAAAACGGTTGTGTATATCACTACCGTTTTTTATTTTCGCCCTTGAATCAATTAACTTGTCATTTCGGTGTGGAACTTTGCTCTATCTGCTGATTTTTAGACTGCACAGGATGTATCGTTTTAGTGGTTGGATCACGCTCATTTTCTACCCACCAATTCGCCCATAACCTAGACTGATTATCTGGCTCTAGCGTTAAAAAATTTCTTGCACTAATCAAACGTCGCGCAGTAGCAGTAAACTCGTACATTGCTGCAGTAATACCGCGATCTATCGTTTCAATATTTTTACAAGCCTGCTCTAAAAAATAATGCGCCATGGCTGGTGGTGGTGGTGGATGCACAATTCCTGATGATTTCAGCTATTTAATTACGCGGGCATTTAGCGGCACATCATTGCGGTCTGATTCAATCACACCGACAGCCGCCACATGCACATCACCCGAAAGTATGGTGACTCTACATTCAGTTTCAGCTGAAAATTTTAACAGCCTATGTACTGAACGTAAGCGCTCTTGCAAGTGCGGTGGACTAGTCCAGTGATCGCGCAAGTCATCTTCAAGCTCTTGCTGGCCGGGCAAAAAGCCGAACATTTTTTTCCAGTAGTCCGAAACTTGGATGCACTACATGAATGCTCTACATCACCAACAAATGTTTAAACTCATGCTGTGGCTGAGTTTTGTCTAACCATTTATATACCGCATTCCAACTGACTTCACTCATGACTTGATCTGGAGTATATTGATTAGTGGGAGCCTCTTTTGGTGTATGTGGTTGCCTTTCACTGCGCATATCCAGCACCAAAATGCCGAGGTCGTCCAAACTGTAAGCTTGGTTAAATACAGGTTGATTAGGCAATGTGGCGGGCGCTAAAACGCCTACGGATTGCTTCTACAATAACCTGAATAATAAGTAATCACTTCAAGTATACCTTGATAAACAGGGCAATTGTGCTGCTCATAAGGATACAAACCCCAACCATCAAAAATATCGTGGTCATCCCACATCATAGTGCTAGGCATATTGGCCAGCACTGCATTAACTTCAGGCTGTGCCCAACGTGTTAGATACGAACTTTCAAAGAACTTTTCTACTTGACTACGCACAGCTTGATTAGAGGCGAACGTTTTGCGCTGTGGCCAATCTGAATTAATTAATGATTTTAGATCTGGTACTTCTTGCCACATTGAATCTGAATATACTTGATCACACCCATTAATAATAAATGCCATGGCCCAAAACGGTTGCCGCGTATGGTATTCAAGCCTCGGTGAAAGTTGCACATACGGCTCCACAATGCATTCTTATTATCAATTGCTTCATGAGTTTGGGGTCAGAAAAACCGTTACATGACGCATAGTCCACAGCGGGCACTTGATTTACGCAGGTACTTATATTGCATAATCTACGCCATTAAGCTGGTAAGCAATATTTTGTGCCACAGCTTTAAGCGAGATTTTGTACTCCCAACGCCAGGCACCAGTTTTGGTATTACTCATCTCACATAGCTTAATCGCTACACTGGCCGGCTAGTTAGTGACGGTTAAGCTAGGGGCTGCATCATTAATATCGCAAACCACCATAACACTGATGTGCCAAACATTATCTTTGCAACCTAGAAATTTAAGCACTGGGCCTAGCTTTATCATATGGTAACTCCTTTAAATTTCGACTAAAAAACTTTGACCAAACTTTGGCCGAAATTCAACCAGAATATAAACATTCATCTTATAATGCAGTTCGTTTATAAATCATAAAATAATTCAATTATTATGGGCATAAAACCATGAGTATTAAGTCGGATAAGTGGATACGCCAAATGGCGGCACAGCACGGCATGATAGAGCCGTTTGAGCCTAACCAAGTTAAAATTTCACCAAGCGGTGAACGCATGGTTTCTTATGGTACTTCAAGTTACGGCTATGATATTCGCTGTAGTTCAGAATTTAAGCTATTCACTAACATTAACAGCACCATTGTTGACCCAAAAAACTTCGACCCTCATTCATTTGTAGAAGTGAATGCAGATTACTGCATCATTCCGCCAAACTCTTTTGCACTTGCGCGTACAGTTGAGTATTTCCGTATTCCTCGAAATGTGCTGACGATTTGCTTGGGTAAATCTACTTATGCACGTTGCGGCATTATTGTGAACGTAACGCCATTCGAACCCGAGTGGGAAGGTTATGTCACATTAGAATTTAGTAACACCACACCGCTACCTGCGAAGATTTACGCCAATGAAGGCTGTGCGCAAGTGCTGTTTTTAGAAGCGGATGCAGATGATATTTGCGAAACATCATATAAAGACCGTGGTGGCAAATATCAAGGGCAAGTAGGCGTTACGTTGCCAAAAATTTAGCTAAACTTTATTTAGTGCAGCAGATTTAATTAAGGAAATTGAATGAAATTTAGGTTCCCTGTAGTCATCATCGATGAAGACTTCCGATCTGAAAACTCGTCAGGCTTAGGTATCCGTGTCCTTGCCAAAGCTATTGAGACTGAAGGTTTTGAAGTGCTCGGCGTAACCAGTTATGGCGATCTTACTTCGTTTGCACAACAACAAAGCCGCGCCTCTGCTTTTATCCTTTCTATCGATGACAATGAATTTGTTGAGGAAAATCAAGACGCTCTAAATAATTTACGTGCATTTGTTGATGAGATTCGTTACCGTAATGAAGAAATACCAATTTTCCTGCATGGTGAAACCCGAACTTCAAGACATATTCCAAACGAAATTTTGCGTGAACTAAGCGGATTTATTCACATGTATGAAGATACGCCAGAATTCGTGGCGCGTTATATTTTGCGAGAAGCCCGGACTTATCTGGATAGCCTTGCCCCACCGTTTTTTAAAGCCCTCACTGAATATGCAGCAGATGGCTCATATTCGTGGCACTGCCCAGGTCACTCTGGCGGTGTAGCTTTCTTAAAATCACCTGTTGGCCAAATGTTTCACCAGTTTTTTGGTGAAAACATGTTGCGTGCAGACGTTTGTAACGCGGTAGATGAGCTCGGCCAATTACTCGATCATACTGGGCCAATAGCCGCCTCAGAACGCAACGCTGCGCGTATTTTTAATTGCGACCATTTGTATTTTGTGACTAACGGCACTTCTACCAGTAACAAAATCGTTTGGAACTCAACTGTAGCGCCAGGTGACGTAGTAGTGGTCGACCGTAACTGCCATAAATCCGTATTACACTCGATTATTATGACTGGTGCGATTCCTGTATTTTTAATGCCGACGCGTAACCATTTCGGCATTATTGGGCCAATCCCAAAATCAGAATTTGCTTGGGAAAATATACAAAAAAAAATTGACCGCAATCCTTTTGCCATGGACAAGAATGCTAAGCCGCGCGTATTAACTATTACACAATCTACTTATGATGGCGTTTTGTATAACGTAGAAGAAATCAAAGAAATGTTGGATGGCAAAATTGATACACTGCATTTTGATGAAGCTTGGTTACCACATGCCACTTTCCATGACTTTTATGGTGATTATCACGCAATTGGTGCAGATAGACCACGTTGTAAAGAATCAATGGTCTTTTCAACACAATCGACGCATAAATTACTGGCTGGCTTGAGTCAAGCATCGCAAATTTTAGTGCAAGATGCAGAAAATAATATGCTTGATCGTGATGTTTTCAACGAAGCCTATTTGATGCACACTTCCACAAGCCCGCAATATTCGATTGTAGCGAGTTGCGATGTTGCTGCTGCAATGATGGAAGCGCCAGGCGGTACGGCGTTGGTTGAAGAAAGTTTAATGGAAGCCCTAGACTTCCGTCGTGCAATGCGCAAGGTAGATGAAGAGTGGGGAGCAGACTGGTGGTTTAAAGTTTGGGGACCAGATGATTTATCCGAGGAAGGTTTGGAAGAGCGTGATGCTTGGATGCTCAAAGCCAATGAAACTTGGCATGGCTTTGGTGATTTGGCTGAAAACTTTAATATGCTTGATCCAATTAAAGCAACAATTATTACGCCTGGTCTAGATATTAAAGGCGACTTCTCAGACGAGTTTGGTATTCCAGCAGCCATTGTGACCAAATACCTGGCTGAGCATGGCGTAATTGTTGAAAAAACTGGCTTATATTCATTCTTCATCATGTTCACCATTGGCATTACCAAAGGTCGTTGGAACACGATGGTAGCGGCACTGCAACAATTTAAAGATGATTACGATAAAAACCAGCCACTTTGGAAAGTATTGCCCGAGTTCGTGCAAAAGCAACCACGTTATGAAAAAATGGGCTTGCGTGATTTATGTAAACAGATTCATGCAGTATACAAAGCCCATGATATTGCACGTTTGACCACTGAAATGTATTTGTCAGATATGGTGCCTGCCATGAAACCAACGGATGCTTTTGCTAAAATGGCACACCGTAAAATTGACCGCGTGCCAATCGATGACTTAGAAGGCCGTATTACTGCGGTACTTTTAACGCCCTACCCACCAGGTATTCCATTACTCATTCCTGGCGAGCAATTCAATAAGATTATTGTGGATTACTTAAAATTTGCACGCGATTTTAATGAAAAATTTCCTGGCTTTGAAACGGATAATCACGGTTTAGTGAAAAAAATCGTAGATGGTAAAGCCATTTATTACGTGGATTGTGTTGAGCAATAAATCTGTGAATTATTTTATATGAGTGACTTTATATAAGTTTTGTATAGGTAACGTAGCTGAACAATAAACCATGTGCAGAAGTATGTGCTTCTCGCGAGGTTTGTTGCCACTGATGCAAATCAATTGTTGGAAAGAATGCATCTCCATTAACCTCAATCTCAACCTCAGTAATATAGAGTTTATTGGCGTGTTTCAGCCCATCTCTATAAAGCTCTGCACCGCCAATAATAAATGCTTCCGTATCGCTTTCACACATCTTAATAGCGGCCTCTAATGAGTGTGCTACCAAAGCTCCTTCTAGTTGATAGTCTTTATTACGCGTCACAATTACAGTAGTACGGTCTGGCAATAAACGCCCAAGAGATTCACAGGTTTTACGTCCCATAATAATATAATGGCCTGTAGTCAGTGTGCGGAAACGTTTTAGGTCTTCTGGCAAATACCAAGGCAAGGTATTGTTAATGCCAATCACTTGATTAGTAGCTACAGCAACAATGAGAGATAGATTTTTCATAAACAATATTATACTTTGGCTATTTATAATTTCATGATTAATCAATTTTATCTTTTGGAATGTTTAGCCTATAAAAAATGCACCCCAACGAATTAGACTGCTTTAAATTAGGGTAATTAAATAAAAACTACTTTTTTTTAAATCGACCTAGCAAATTATCGCAGACTAGACTGATGACTGCACAAACGTATATAAACTAAAGAGCCACTTAGAAAGTGGTTGTAAAGTTGGTGGCTACGTACAACCAAAATGGCTGACATGAAACTATATTGCATCATAATGATATATGTGTGCATTTAATTTATAAATAAAAATAAATACTTAAATTCAACAAGTTAGAAAAAGAATAATTACTTGAATTAATACATGGCACAGTAATCGTATAAGTATCACTAAGGAGATTTATCACTAGGACTTTTTAGTGTTACATAATGGTAAGGGTTGTGTGTACACTAAACTGGATAAACTCCTTACAAATTTTTTTGTTAAATTGCATGTAGCAAAGTAAAACTTTAAATTAAAAAAGGCGCTTAAAGGCGCCTTTTTTATTATCTTAA
>JAYTHN010000292.1:0-1071 GCA_043732505.1 Methylotenera sp. | reverse complement strand
GCCATCCAGAAACGCACATTCTAGGTGAGTCATTTTTCAGTCAAGTGCCGATATTATTTGGCCCTTACATGGCAAAAATATCTATAGTGCCCGTGTCTAAAGAGTTGCAAGCACTCACTAAATCACCACTTAACTTGAATGGTAATCCGAACGGATTGCGAGTTGCTGTAATTGAGTTTTTTATGACATATTCAGCAGAGTGGGAGTTACGCGCTCAACTTTGTACAAATTTAGAATCCATGCCGATTGAGAACGCATCGGTTGTTTGGCCCGAAGATGAAAGTCCCTATGTTGCAGTCGCGCGTATTGTTGCAACGCCTCAGCTTGCTTGGAGTGAAGCGCGTTCTGTTGCAGTAGATGATGGGATGTCATTTAGCCCCTGGCATGGAACAACAGCGCATCGACCGATTGGCTCAATTATGCGGATTCGTAAAGTAGCTTATGAAATGTCTGCAAGGTTTCGCAGTGAACACAATGCAACAAAAGTGGCAGAGCCAACAAATTTAGATGATTTCCCCATTTGAATATTATATAACCATAGTTTTTAGGAGAATTAAATGAAAATTAAAGTACAAAATAATGATGAATTGACTCAACTTAGTAAACTAATTGAAGATATATCGGTGTGTATGCTCACAAGTATTGATGCAAATGGAGCCTTGGTTAGTAAACCTATGTCGCCTTTAGAAATGGATAGTAGCGGCGCTATTTGGTTTTTTGTTGATTTTGGCACAGATAATATTGAACAGCCATGCATTACTAACTTAAGTTTTACTGAAGCATCTAATGGCACTTATGTTTCTATTTCTGGCTATCGTTCAATTAGTAAAGATCATGCTCATATTGCAGATTTATGGACATTATTTGCCAATCCTTGGTTTCCAGATGGACCAGAATCAACAAATTTAGCCTTATTAAAATTTATGCCTCATACTGCAGAATATTGGGACGCCCCAAATAGTAAAATGGTACGTTTCTTTGCAATGGCAGCCTCAGTGATTGCAGGTAAACCAATCGGGTTAGGTGAACATGCAACGCTTGTTGACTTAGTTGCAACTCCTGAAGAAATGG
>JAYTHN010000291.1:0-30731 GCA_043732505.1 Methylotenera sp. | reverse complement strand
CTTCCTGCTCTAAGCCCTTGTCCCGTAAAGAAAATTCCTGTTTTTCCGCTTGACCGCTGGGTTTTTTTTCAATATAGTGCGCGTAAGTGGTAAAAAGTGGGTAAAAGTGGGGGGTTCAAAAGGATGTTTCAGGGAGCGGCGCAACTCAATCTGGATAACAAGGGCAGACTCGCAATACCGGCACGGTATCGCGACATGCTGCTCGCGCTTTGTGCGGGCAACCTGGTGCTGACTGCCGATGCTGATGGTTGTCTGCTGGTCTATCCACAACCCGAATGGCAACCGATACGCGAGAAGCTGCTCAAGCTTTCTGCGCTCAATCCAAAAATCCGTGCCTTGCAACGCCGTCTGATCGGCTATGCCGAAGATGTGGTGATGGATGGTGCCGGACGCGTGTTGATCTCTCCGGCTTTGCGTAGCTATGCAGTGCTGGACAAGCGCGTGATGCTGGTCGGCCAGGGAAATAAATTCGAATTGTGGGACGAGGCGAAATGGCAGGCGCAGCAAGAGGCTGGCTTGTCTTTCACGGATGGTGAGTTGCCGCCGGAGCTGGAAGGATTTTCTTTGTGAGTGAGGGCTTGACCCACACCACCGTATTACTGAATGAAGCAGTTGAAGCACTCGTAATCAAGCCGGATGGCATTTATGTGGATGGCACGTTCGGGCGCGGTGGACACAGTGCGTTGATCCTGGAGCGGCTGGGCAGCAAAGGCAGGTTGATCGCGCTGGACAAGGATCCGGCGGCGGTGGCAGTAGGCAAGGCTTGGCGCGATGCGCGCTTTCAAATGGTGCATCGCGGCTTTGCGCATCTGGCGGATGTGCTGCGCGAGCAGGAAGTGGAGAAGGTGGACGGCATCCTGCTCGACCTGGGTGTGTCGTCGCCGCAACTTGATGATGCGGCGCGCGGTTTCAGTTTTCGTTTTGATGCGCCGCTGGATATGCGCATGGATGTCAGCAGCGGCATGACCGCAGCGCAGTGGCTGGCGACGGTGGATGAAGGTTTGCTTGCGGAGGTGATACGTGATTACGGCGAAGAACGGTTTGCTAAGCAGATTGCAAGGTCGATTATTGCGGAGCGCAATGACGGGCGCGCCATCACCACTACTGGGCAACTTGCCAAGGTCGTGGCAAGTACAGTCACGCGGCATGAGCCTGGGCAAAACCCAGCCACGCGGACATTTCAAGCTTTACGGATTTTCATCAATCAAGAGCTTGAGGAGTTATCGCTAACCATGCCACAGTGTTTGGCATTGTTAGCGCCACAAGGTCGTCTGGCGGTGATTAGTTTTCACTCGCTGGAAGACCGTATTGTGAAGCAATTTATTCGCGATCAAGCGAATCGTGATGACTTCCCCGCTAACTTTCCTGTGCGTGCGGCGGAGTTGCCACAACCAAAAATGATGAACTTAGGTAAAACGATTAAACCTAGCGCTGCAGAAGTAAAACTTAACCCACGCTCACGCAGCGCGGTATTGCGTGTGGCAGAAAGAACGCAAGTAGCATGACGCGGCTTAATCTCATTTTATTTTTTGCGTTGATATTCTCAGCATTGGGATTAGTAAACTCGCAACATAAAGCGCGTAATCTTTATATTGAACTTGAACATCTTAATCAGTCATCCAAGCAGGCTGATCAAGAGTTCGGGCAGTTACAGCTTGAGCAAAGCACATGGGCAATGCATTCACGCATAGAGGAGATTGCTTCACAGCAATTGCAGATGCAGGTGCCTGACGCTAAGCGAGTGCAAGTAGTGACAGCTAAGGATGAGGTTGTAGCAGCTGGTGAAGGTTCTCCTCAAAAAGAAGTGTTGAAAGATACTTTATTAAGTGACGATAAGCCAAAAATACAGGGCGCGTCACAAAATCAAGTGAAGATTGATCCATCAGCAGTAAAGCCTAAAGCAGAGGTAACACAATAATGGCTATTAACGGGCCTATTGTTGTGAAGTTGCCAGCATGGCGCCGCCGCATTTTATTGGTAGCTGTATTGTTTGGCTTTGCTGCGTTACTCGGCCGCGGTGTTTATTTACAAAGTTTCCATAAGCATTTTTTACAAGAAAAAGGGGATGCGCGCTATAGTCGCACACTTATTTTGCCATCACATCGCGGCAAAATCACTGATAGATTTGGTGAGTTGCTAGCCATCAGTTCACCGGTTGAATCTGTGTGGGCAAGCCCGCCAGATGTAGAAATCAATATCACACAAACGAAAGAAATCGCTGCTTTGTTGCAAGTTAAAACGGACTTCATCAATAAAAAACTTTCTAATAGTGAGCGTGGTTTTGTTTATTTGAAACGCAGGATTTCACCTGAGTTGGCAGCTAAAGTCATGAAGGTTGGCGTGCCTGGCATTTATTTACAACGTGAATATAAACGGTACTATCCAGCAGGTGATGTGACAGCGCACTTGGTCGGTTTTACTGGTGTGGATGATAAAGGCCAGGAAGGATTTGAATTAGCCAAAAATGCCGATCTTTCAGGTTCGGAAGGTAGTCGCCGAGTCATCAAAGATAGATCGGGCCATATTATTGAAGATTTACAAGCAGTTAAAATACCGCAAGATGGTCATGATGTGGTGTTATCAATAGACCGCAGAATTCAGTATCTAGCGCATCGTGAGTTAGTGAAAGCCATAGAAGCTAATAAAGCGGTGGCAGGTGCAGTGATAGTCCTGGATGCTAAAACGGGTGAAGTGCTCGCAATGGCTAACGTACCAACTTACAACCCTAATAACCCAGTGGATATTCTGGGTAAATCACGTAATCGTGCGATAACAGATACCTTTGAGCCAGGTTCCACCCTCAAGCCAGTGACAGCAGCGGCAGCTTTGGAGTCTGGCCAGTACCAATTTGACTCTAAAATTCAAACATCTCCTGGCTTTATGAGTATTGGTCCTGCGACTATTCACGATACGCATCCTCAAGGTATTTTAACCGTTGCGCAGGTGATACAAAAATCTTCTAACGTGGGTGCCTCTAAAATTGCATTAACTTTAGATAAGCTTTTTATGTGGAATATTTATAATGAGCTCGGACTAGGTCATGTAGAAGGTATCGGTTTTCCTGGCGAGGGTTCTGGCAGAGTGCGACCATATAAAACCTGGCGACCCATCGAACAGGCAACAATGTCTTTTGGTCACGGCATTAGCGTGACTTTACTGCAGTTAGCTAGGCTTTATACCGTATTTGCTAATGAAGGCGAGTTACGCCCTATTTCATTGCTTAAATTAAGTGACATCCCCGTTGGCCAACAAGTGTTTTCAGCGACTACGGCTAATCAGGTGAAAGATATGTTGGAAATGGTCGTGCAACCTGGCGGTACAGCGGTTAAAGCGCAAGTATTTGGTTATCGAGTAGCAGGTAAAACAGGCACAGCTCACAAGGTAGGTGCTCATGGCTATGAAGAAGATAAATATGTCGCATCATTTGTTGGCTTCGCACCAGCATCTAATCCACGTTTTATTATCGCTGTGATGATAGATGAGCCGAATAATGGCCAATATTATGGCGGCACAGTGGCGGCACCTGTCTTCAGTTTGATTATGGCCGACGCGCTACGTATGTTTGCCGTGCCGCAAGACGCGCCAAACAACAATGTGGTCATCGAAGAAAATCCTGAAGATGTGAAGGAAGGTATGTGACCTTGCTTGCATCCTTAAATCAGTCATTTAGTGCGATTACTTCTGATAACCGTCAAGTGAAGACTGGTGCGTTATTTTTGGCTTACCCAGGCTTACAAAGTGACGGACGACATTATATTTCGCAAGCTATTCAAGCGGGTGCTAGCGCCGTTCTATGGGAAGCGAATGATTTTGTTTGGCATGCTGATTGGCAAGTGAATAATTTAGCAATACAAGATTTAAAACTTCAAGTAAGCCAGATTGCAGCTGAATATTATCAACAGCCATCAGAACAATTGACAATGATAGGGGTAACTGGCACCAATGGTAAAACTTCGGTTAGCCAATGGATTGCGCAGTGCTTAACCATATTGGGCAAAAAAACTGCTGTATTGGGTACCATTGGCAACGGGTTTGTTGGTGAACAAGATTCGTTAAATGAGGCAATAAATACCACGCCAGATGCCATATTGTTGCAGGGTATGCTCGCTGATTTTTTAGCACAAAAAGCAGATGCAGTGGTGATGGAAGTGTCTTCACATGGGCTGGAACAGGGTCGTGTGAATGGCGTTGCATTTGATATTGCCGTTTTGACAAACTTAAGTCGTGACCACCTGGATTATCACCTCACGATGGAAGCCTATGCTGCCGCTAAGCAAAAACTTTTCGAATGGGATGGTTTGAGTGTTGCTATCCTAAATACGGATGACGACTTTGGGCAAAATATAGTCAGTGCGCTTAAGCATGAAGGCAAGCGTACTCTGACTTATGGATTACAGAGTGGCGATGTGCAAGGCAGTAATTTGCAACTGCATGATGCTGGGTTAACGATGCAGGTAACAACACCGCAAGGTGCTTTTTTACTGATTGCACCAGTTTTAGGTCGCTTTAATGCATATAACGTACTGGCAGTCTTAGCCACTTTACTGGCGCTAGAGGTTGGTTTGGCGGATGCAATTGATGCGATTGGTCATATTAAACCAGTGGTTGGTCGCATGCAGCAATTTGGTGGCGGTACATTGCCATTAGTGGTGATTGATTACGCGCATACGCCAGATGCATTAGAAAAAGTCTTAAGCACGTTGCGCGAGCAATTGCATGACGCGCAGTCTAAACTCATCTGCGTATTTGGTTGCGGCGGCGACCGAGATGCGGGTAAGCGACCACTCATGGGCGCAGTCGCCAGCAAGCTATCAGACACCGTGATTGTGACTACCGATAATCCACGTAGTGAAGAGCCAGCAACAATCGCTCAGGCGATTACTAATGGGATGGCTACTGTTGGTAAGACTGCTAGTTATTCTGTTGAGTTGGATCGTGCGCAGGCGATTACTTTTGCGATTGATAGAGCTAAGCAAGGCGACATAGTCTTGGTGGCAGGTAAAGGTCATGAAAACTATCAAGAGATTTCAGGTATGAAACATCCTTTCGATGATGCACTGCAAGCTCAAATAGCGCTTAAACAAACCAGACCTAATACTAATACAGGAGGCTCATTATGATGTTGTTATCAGAAGCCGCCAATGCTATTAACGCAAAATTAGTAGGCGCTGATGCCATGTTTTTTAGCGTAGGCGCAGATAGTCGCAATATCTTGCAGGGGCAATTATTTGTTGCCCTCAAAGGAGACCATTTTGACGGTCATAGTTTCGTTAATCAGGCAATAGTACAAGGCGCTAATGGGTTATTAGTCGCCGATGAAACATGCAATTTTGAGCCAGCCCTTTTAGTAAAAGATACTTACCAAGGGTTAGGTGAACTAGCAGCTTACTGGCGCAGTAAATTTTTAATACCTTTAGCAGCTATTACTGGTAGCAATGGAAAAACGACAGTGAAAGAAATGCTCGCTTCGATTTTACGCGCGACTACCAATAATCCAGACCAAGTATTAGCGACAGTGGGTAACTTAAATAACCACATCGGCTTGCCACTTACCTTGCTTAAATTACGTACGCAACATCGCTATGCGGTCGCTGAAATGGGCATGAATCATAGCGGTGAAATTAGTTATTTATCTAAAATTGGTAGACCAACTGTAGCGCTTATCAATAACGCGGGTAGTGCGCATCTAGGAGAGTTAGGCTCTTTTGAAGCGATTGCTCAAGCCAAAGGTGAAATTTTTGATGGTTTGGCAGACGACGGTATTGCTGTTATTAATGTTGACGATAGTTTTGCCTCACTTTGGCAAGGTTTAGTCGGTGAACGTAAAGCGATTACCTTTGGCTTGAAAAATAAGGCAGATGTTTCAGCGAGTTATCAATTACAAGCCAGTGCAAGCCTGCTTTATATTACAACACCACTAGGTTCAATCAGCACGCGTTTACCAACGCCAGGTTTACATAATGTGATGAATGCCTTGGCTGCAACTGCCGCTGCACTAGCGATGGGCGCACCACTTGGTGCCATTTCCAAAGGTTTGGAAGATTATGCAGGAGTAAAAGGCCGTTTGCAGCACTCAGTAGGGCTGAATGGTGCAGTAGTGATTGACGATTCATATAACGCTAACCCTATGTCGATGAAGGCGGCAATTGATGTGTTGATGGCAAAGCCTGGTAAAAAAATAATAGTGTTGGGAGATATGGGTGAGTTGGGTGAAAACGAAGCGGAATTACATACAGAAATAGGCATTTACGCCAAAACTGCAGGGGCGGATGCCTTATTTACGCTGGGTAATTTGAGCGAAAATATGACAAAAGCTTTCAATGTAAATAATGGTGCGCGTGCCACACATTACTTATCAGTTTCTGCATTAACTGCTGATTTGATCAAAAAAATGCAGCCTGATACTACTGTGTTAGTTAAGGGTTCACGATTTATGGCGATGGAGCGAGTCGTAAACGAAATAACAAATAAAGCTGACCATTATTATGGGGAGAAACACTAAATGTTACTAGCATTAGCACAGTGGCTGGCAAAAGATATTCATGGGTTTCATGTATTTAACTATATTACATTGCGCGCTGTGATGGCGACACTCACCGCATTGATTATTTCATTTGTGGTAGGCCCGGGATTAATTCGTAAGCTTACTTACTACAAAGTTGGTCAATCGGTACGTGATGATGGCCCACAAACACACCTAATCAAAGCAGGCACACCTACCATGGGAGGGTCGCTGATATTGGTTGCTATTGCAATCTCTACACTACTATGGGCAGATTTAAGTAATCGATTTGTGTGGGTAGTGCTATTCACTACTTTAGGCTTTGGCATCATTGGTTGGGTAGATGATTGGCGTAAAGTCGTGCATCGCAATCCAAAAGGGTTATCTGCAAAAGAGAAGTATTTTTGGCAATCATTGGTTGGTTTTAGTGTGGCGGTATTTTTGCAGCAAACCGCTGTAGTATCTGCAGAAACAACCTTATTGATCCCATTTTTCAAAAGTTTAACTTTACCACTAGGTGCGTTTGGTTTTATTTTACTGACTTATCTAGTGGTGGTCGGGAGTAGTAATGCAGTGAACCTTACTGATGGTCTAGATGGATTGGCGATTATGCCTACAGTGATGGTGGCCAGTGCGCTAGCAATATTTGCTTACGTGACAGGTCATTTTTACTTTTCAAGATATTTAGGTATTCCTTACGTACCAGGTGCCGGAGAGCTAATGGTATTTTGTTCGGCTATGGCGGGCGCTGGGTTAGGTTTCTTATGGTTTAACGCTTATCCAGCCGAAGTGTTTATGGGTGATGTGGGCGCATTAGCGCTAGGCGCCGCATTGGGCATAGTTGCAGTCATCGTGCGTCAAGAGATTGTGCTATTCATCATGGGCGGTGTATTTGTAGTAGAAACTTTTTCGGTGGCTGCGCAAGTGTTGTATTTCAAATATACCAAACATAAAACAGGGACAGGCAAACGCATCTTTTTAATGGCGCCACTACATCACCACTACGAGCAAAAAGGTTGGAAAGAAACGCAAGTAGTCGTACGGTTTTGGATCATTACCATGATGTTGGTGCTAGTGGGTTTATCCACATTGAAGTTGAGATAGAACATAGTTAATGAAAATTGAGCTTAAAAATAAACGTGTATTAGTGCTAGGTCTTGGTGAAACAGGCTTGTCGGCACTGCGCTGGCTTAACCCCCAAGGCGCACGCTTATCTGTTGCAGATACACGCCAAAATCCGCCAGGGATTGAAGCATTAAAAACTGAATTGCCAAATGTCACTATACATATCGGTGCTTTTAAAGAAGCTATTTTTACAGACAAAGATTTAATCGTTGCAAGCCCAGGGATGACCTTGAGTGAGTCTGAAATTCAAGCTGCAATCGCACGTGGGGTTAGCGTGATTGGCGATGTTGAATTGTTTGCACAATATCGTCCAGCAACTGCCAAAGTCATTGCGATTACAGGTGCTAATGGCAAAACAACAGTAACGACGCTAGTAGGTGAAATGTGCAAAGCGGCAGGTTTAAAAACAATAGTGGCAGGCAATATTGGTTTGCCAGTACTAGATGCGCTGAGTATGGAAGCGCCTGATGTCTATGTGCTCGAGCTTTCAAGCTTTCAGCTTGAAACTACGCATACTTTAAAAATTGATGCTGCAACGATGTTGAATTTATCTGAAGACCATATGGACAGATACGCGAGCTTTCAAGATTATGCCATTGCAAAAGCGCGGATTTTTTACAATGCAACATTGCAAGTGCTCAATAGAGATGACGCGTGGAGCATGCTCATGGCGCGTCCGAAATTAGTGCAAGTCACGTTTGGATTGTCAGATGGCGGTGATTTTGGTTTAAAAGAACTGGCCGGTGAAACTTGGTTAGTTGATGGTAAAAAAGAGCTCATTAATCTGCAAGATCTCAAAATAGTAGGCTTGCATAATGCAGCCAATGCGCTAGCTGCGGTTGCACTTTGTCGTGGTATAGGTATTGATTACGCACCTATCATCCAAACACTTTACAACTTCAAAGGCTTGCCACACCGCGTGGAATGGGTTGCAAATATTGATGATGTTGATTATTACGATGACTCAAAAGGCACAAATGTCGGCGCTACTTGTGCGGCGTTAAATGGGATGTTTAAAAATGGTCACCCACAAAAAGTTGTTTTAATTGCGGGTGGCGATGGTAAGGGGCAGGACTTTACGCCACTCAGTGGCGCGGTCGCTGAGAATGCGCGTGCAGTAGTGCTAATCGGTCGTGATGCGCCTTTAATTGAAGCGGTTTTATTAAAAACAAATATACCTTTGTACCAGGCGATAGATTTGTCAGAAGCAGTCAATATTGCTAAGAAAATTGCCCAAACTGGTGACGCCGTATTATTGTCACCCGCTTGTGCAAGCTTTGATATGTTCAAAAATTATGTGCATAGAGCCGAGATTTTCGTCAATGCAGTCAAGCGTTTGGAGGAATTCGCATGATTACTGCCATGCTAAATCGTGAGCGCATCAATTCTCCTACCTACGACCAAGGTCTGCTCTGGGTAGTGTTGTGCTTGTTGGGCATAGGTTTGGTCATGGTTTATTCAGCATCAATTGCAATCGCTGAGGCTGATAAAGGCGTGGGCCACAATAGTAGTTATTACTTAGTGCATCAAGCCATATTTATGGTCGTGAGTGTGATCGCGGCCTTTATGGCCTTCAATGTGCCAATCGCTTGGTGGCAAAAAATGGCACCATATTTGTTCTTAGTTGGATTGGCACTGTTAGTGCTAGTGCTTATTCCTGGCATTGGTCTTAAGGCAGGTGGTAGTCGCCGCTGGTTAAGGTTGTTTGTGATTAACCCGCAACCCTCTGAATTTATGAAGCTATTTGCGGCGATGTATGTGGCAGATTACACCGTACGTAAAGCAGCCGTCATGGATAGCTTCAGGCATGGCTTTTTCCCTATGCTAATGGTGATGCTAGTTGTGGGTGGTTTGTTATTACGTGAACCAGATTTCGGTGCATTTGCAGTGATTGCTGCAATTTCAATTTCAATTTTATGGCTGGGTGGCATCAACGGTCGAATTTTTGCAGGTTTATTAGCCTTGCTGGTTGTAGGTTTTGTATTCTTAATTTGGAGTTCGCCATATCGCCTCGAGCGTGTGATTGGCTTTATGGATCCATGGGCTGACCCATATGGCAAAGGCTATCAGCTATCACACGCACTCATTGCCTTTGGCCGTGGTGAATGGTTTGGCGTAGGCTTAGGGGCCAGTGTAGAAAAATTGCTCTACTTACCTGAAGCCCATACCGACTTTTTACTGGCAGTAATTGCAGAAGAGCTAGGGTTTGTGGGTGTGCTTGGAGTAATCGGCTTGTTTTCATGGATAGTGATTCGCTCTTTCGGTATAGGCAAAGAATCAATCGCTAATGAGCGTTATTTTGCTGCTTTATTAGCGCAAGGTTTGGGTGTTTGGATGGGCGTGCAAGGCATCATTAACATGGGTGTGAATATGGGTGTTTTGCCCACTAAAGGGCTGACTTTGCCCTTGTTGTCATTTGGCGGTAGCGGAATTTTAGCGAATTGTATTGCGATGGCGATCATACTCAGAATTGATTTTGAGAATCGTAGGCTGCAAAAAGGGTTGCCCACATGAACAAAACCTTAATGGTGATGGCAGGCGGCACAGGTGGACATGTATATCCAGCAATGGCTGTCGCTGACTATTTAAAAACAAAAGGTTGGCACATCGTTTGGCTATGCACAGAAGGTGGTATGGAAAATCGCTTGATTGCTTCTAAAGATTACCAAAAAGCCATGATTACCATGCGAGGTTTACGTGGTAAAGGTTTATTGGGCTGGGTGTTGTTGCCAGTTAAGTTAAGTATCGCTTTGGTGCAATCGTATAAAGCAATTACCAAATTTCAGCCAAATCTTGTATTGGGCATGGGCGGCTTTGCTGCATTTCCAGGCGGTTTAATGGCTAGTCTGTTAGGCAAACCAGTAGTGATTCATGAACAAAACTCTGTAGCAGGGTTAACGAATAAAACATCGGCATATTTTGCTAAAAGAGTATTAGCGGCATTTCCTGCGGCATTTGGTAGTAAGGCAACGTTAGTTGGTAATCCAGTGCGTGCAGATATTACGCAAATCGCGACACCGGAAACTAGGCTAGAGACACATACAGGTGCCCTGCGTTTATTGGTGGTTGGTGGAAGTTTGGGCGCACAAGCTTTGAATGATGTATTGCCCAAAGCGCTGGCTGAGTTGAAACCAGAGCAACGTCCAATTGTGGTGCATCAAGCAGGTGAAAAACATATCAATACCTTGCAGTCAAATTATCAGACGGCAGGTGTAAGCGTAGATGCAAAAGCGTATATTCAAGATATGGCTGCTATGTATAGCTGGGCGGATATTGTGATTTGTCGTGCAGGGGCACTCACTGTTGCGGAAGTTTCGGCCGCAGGTGTTGCGAGTGTGTTGGTCCCTTTTCCACATGCAGTCGATGATCACCAGACATCAAATGCACATTATTTATCAGAGGCTGGTGCGGCAATATTAATACCGCAAACAGAATTTACCGTAACAAAAGTGGTGACCTTATTGCAAAACTTAACACGTAAACAATGCTTAGCCATGGCGATTAAAGCGCATGCGTTAGGTAAGCCAGAAGCAACGGCGACCGTAGCGAATATATGTATGGAGTTAGCGCTATGAAACATAAAGTTAAAAATATACATTTTGTCGGCATTGGCGGCTCTGGTATGAGTGGTATTGCTGAAGTGCTCATCAATTTAAACTTTACTGTGACAGGCTCAGATTTAGCGATTAATGACACTACCAAGCGCTTAAGTGGTTTTGGTGCAACAGTTTATCAGGGTCATGCAACTGAAAATTTAGGTGACGCTGATGTGGTAGTAGTATCCAGCGCAGTGAATGAAGAGAATCCTGAAGTGATTGCTGCGCGTGCTAAAAAAATTCCTGTCGTACCGCGCGCGTTGATGTTGGCTGAATTAATGCGTTTTAGACAAGGTATTGCAGTTGCAGGCACTCATGGCAAAACAACGACAACTAGCTTGATTGCTAGTATTTTGGCTGAAGCTGGGATGGACCCGACTTTTGTTATCGGTGGAAAGCTTGAGGCTGCAAATGCTAATGCTAAGTTAGGTACGGGTGAATACATTGTGGCCGAAGCAGATGAATCAGATGCTTCATTTTTGCACCTTACGCCGGTGATGGCAGTAGTGACGAATATCGACCAAGACCACATGGATACCTACGAACATAATTTTGAAAAGCTCAAAAGCGCGTTTGTAGAATTTTTACAGCAACTACCATTTTGGGGTATGGCGGTAGTGTGTATTGACGACGCCAATATTCGTGAGATTTTACCGCGTGTCACTAAGCCAGTCATGACCTATGGTTTCTCTGAAGATGCACTTATCCGAGCAAAAAATGTACGTGCGGATGATGGAAAAATGCATTTCACTGTAGAGCGTATCAACGGTGTTACAACTGAATTCGATGTCACGTTGAATCTACCAGGTAATCACTATGTACTAAATGCGCTTGCTGCTATTGCGATCGCCAGTGAGTTAAACGTAGCAGATGCAGCAATTATTAAAGCACTGAAAGAGTTTAAAGGAGTTGGTCGCAGATTCGAGCGTTATGGCGAGGTCGCTACTAAACCTATTAATGGTACCTCTAATAGCACTTTTACTTTAATAGATGACTATGGACATCACCCAGTTGAAATGCAGGCCGTCATTGCTGCTGCTCGTGCAGCCTTTCCAAATCGTAGACTGGTAATGGCGTTTCAGCCACATCGCTACACACGTACACGCGATTGCTTTGAGGATTTCGTCCGTGTGTTATCAGGCGCTGATGCGGTATTGCTGACTGAAGTTTATTCGGCTGGAGAAGCGCCGATTGTGGCGGCAGACACACGCTCATTGATTCGTTCAATTCGCGTAGCTGGCAAGGTCGAACCATTATTTGTTGAAACAACCGATGAGCTACCGGAAGCCATTTTAGATGTAGTACAACCTAATGATGTAGTGATCGTAATGGGTGCAGGATCAATAGGGCAAGTCGCTGCGAAGACTAAATCACTATCCGAAGGAACGCAGTTAAATTGATGGTTAAACATATACAAACTGTCGCTGGAAAACTGCTGCTAAACGAGCCTTTAGCGCGATATACCAGCTGGCGCGTAGGTGGTAAGGCTGACCAGCTTTATATTCCAGCCGGATTGGATGACTTATGCATATTTTTGCAAAATGTGGATATTGCTGAGCGATTATATTTTATTGGCTTAGGTTCTAATTTGTTAGTACGTGATGGCGGCGTGCGTGGCACGGTCATTTTAATGCATAACGTGTTAACAGATTTAAGGTTAGATGGTGATAATGTCTATGCCGAAGCTGGAGTTACTTGTGCAAAGTTAGCTAAATTCTCTGCGAAAGAAGCTAAGCAAGGTGCAGAGTTTTTTGCAGGAATCCCAGGCACGTTAGGTGGCGCACTTGCTATGAATGCAGGTTGTTATGGCACTGAAACTTGGAATGTAGTGCATCAGGTAACTACGATTAACCGACGTGGTGAATTGAATACACGTGACGCAGCAGATTTTATTGCCAGCTATCGACATGTAGACATGCCAGTAGCAGATGAATGGTTTATTGGTGCTTGGTTAGATCTTAAAATAGGCGACGCACATGAATCTGCTCAAAAAATAAAAAATTTACTAGCGCAACGTTTAGCGTCACAACCGCTTAATTTACCGAGTGCAGGGTCAACCTTTAGAAATCCGCCCGATGATTATGCCGCTAGATTGATAGAAGTCAGTGGTTTAAAAGGTTATATCATTGGCGGTGCGCAAGTGTCTGAAAAACACGCTAATTTTATAGTTAATATTGGTGGCTCTAATGCACTAGATATTGAATTATTGATTGAACATATGCGCGAAACAGTATTAGAGCAACAGGGTGTAGCGTTGCAACAAGAAGTGAAAGTGATTGGTGAGTATGAGTCTTAATAAAAAATTGAGTCAAGATTTTGGAAAAGTCGCTGTACTGATGGGCGGCAATTCTGGTGAACGTGAAATATCGCTTAAAAGTGGCGGCGCAGTATTAGCTTCTTTGCTAGCGCAGGGTGTGGATGCACAGGCGTTCGATCCCCGTGAAAAACCATTGCACGACTTGGAAAGTTTTGACCGTGTATTCATTAACTTGCATGGGCGTTTTGGTGAAGATGGTTGCATACAGGGCGCCCTGGAAATGTTGCAGATTCCTTACACCGGTAGTGGCGTGATGGCGTCGGCGATTGGAATGGATAAATGGCGTACCAAACTACTGTGGCGTGCGACCAATGTCGTTACTCCAGATTTTGAGTTGGTTACAGCCGATAGTGATTTTGCTGCAATAGAGAAAAAATTAGGTCTGCCGTTGTTTGTAAAGCCAGCCAATGAAGGTTCTAGTCTGGGGATTACCAAAGTAAAAGAGTCTGATGGCCTGAAAGCCGCTTATGAATTGGCTGCTGAAGCTGACCCACTAGTGATCGCCGAGGCTTATGTGGGTGGCGGTGAGTATACGGTTGGCATTATTGCAGATAAAGAAAATGGCTTGAAAGCATTGCCCATTATTCGCATTGTGCCAAAAAATGAATTTTATGATTATGAAGCGAAATATCTACGCGATGACACAGAGTATTTGTGCCCATGCGGCCTAAGTGCAGAAAAAGAAGCGCAGATTCAGCAAGAGGCATTAATCGCATTTAGAGCGATTGGATGCGAGGGTTGGGGTCGTGTGGATTTCTTGATGGACGATACAGGGAAGCATTACTTTTTAGAAGTGAATACTAGCCCAGGGATGACAGACCATAGCCTAGTACCCATGGCAGCGAAAGCCGCAGGTATTAGTTTTGAAGCATTAGTGACACAAATTTTGGATACGGCAGATGTGGGATAAGTCTACCTTACTGAATATGACTGCCAACCTCTTATTTGCTTTGAGTATGGTGGTGATGCTGTATGCGGCTTTATATGCCGTGGTGCATTTGCCTATATTTCCATTACGTGAAGTCAAAATCGAAGGCGAGCTAAGTCACGTTAACCGTGACCAAATTAAGCTGATTGTGGCTAAACATTTAAAAGGTAATTTTTTTACGCTGGATTTGATTAAAGCGCGCGATGCTTTTGAAAAACTTCCATGGGCACGCAAAGTGAGTTTACGCCGCCGCTGGCCTGATAAATTAGAAGTGTCGATAGAGGAACATCAGGCGTTGGCAAGGTGGGGCAGTATTGCCTTGGTCGATACACATGGTGAGTTGTTCCATGCAGCATCAGGTAATAGTGATTTACCCGTATTTTATGGTCCTGGAGATGGCGTGATAGAAGTAGCCTCGCAATATGGGGAGTTTGGTAAAGAGCTAGCAGTGGCTAATTTGCAAATAGCAAACTTAATGCTGACACCAAGACGAGCATGGCAAATTACCACGACCAACGGCCTTGTGATTGAGCTTGGACGGGTCGAAATGAATGCGAGATTAGCTAAGTTTGCCAATGTGTACACCAATACGCTGGCAGCTTTGAATAAAAAAATTACTTATGCAGACTTGCGCTATCCAAACGGATTTGCAATACGTAAGCCAGTTGAAGTCATCAATTTAAACAACGCGATTAAAAAACAGACAGGGGCCGTGAGTTAACACGGAAGGGATATGTGATGAGTAGAGTAAAAGACGATAAAAATTTAATTGTAGGTCTGGACATTGGCACATCAAAGATTGTTGCGATTGTTGCTGAACTGCAACCCGAAGGTACTTTAAAAGTAATCGGTCTGGGGCAGCATATTTCACGCGGCTTGAAAAAAGGCGTGGTCATCAATATTGAATCTACCATGCAATCGATACAACGCGCTTTGGAAGAAGCCGAGCTGATGGCGGATTGCAAAATCAACAATGTGTATACCGGCATCGCTGGTAGCCACATCAAGAGCCTGAATTCGCATGGCATGGTGAAGATTAAAGATGCAGAAGTCTCACAAATGGATGTTGACCGCGTGATTGAAACCGCGCGTGCGATTGCCTTGCCGGCAGATCAGCAAATATTGCATATCCTCACTCAAGAATTCATCATTGACGGACAGGAAGATGTACGCGAACCGCTTGGTATGAGTGGTATGAAGCTAGAAGTAAAAGTACATATTGTGACGGGTGCAGTGGCTGCCGCACAAAATATTGTGAAGTGCATCAAACGCTGCGGCATTGAAGTGAGTGATCTGATTCTGCAGCCACTTGCTTCCAGTTTAGCAGTATTAACAGAAGATGAAAAAGAGTTGGGTGTGTGTTTGGTAGACATCGGTGGCGGCACAACTGATATTGCCGTGTTTAAACAAGGTGCGATTCGTCATACAGCTGTAGTACCAATCGCAGGTGACCAAATGACAAACGACGTTGCGGTGGCATTCAGAACGCCAACGCAATCTGCTGAAGACATCAAAATTAAACATGGTTGCGCACTGCGCCAATTGGCAGATGCGCGCGAATTCGTTGAAGTGCCGGGTGTTGATGGTCGCGAGCCGCGCCAGCTATTAGTACAGACTTTGGCTGAAGTATTAGAGCCACGCGTAGTTGAGTTATATGAGCTGGTGCTCAATGAATTACGTCGTAGCGGCATGGAAGAGATGATTGCTTCTGGCATCGTGATTACAGGCGGTTCAGCCATGATGAAAGGCATGGTTGAGTTAGGTGAGGAGATATTCCACATGCCAGTACGTTTAGGCATGCCACGCTATGTAGGCGGTTTGTCTGAAGTGGTGAGTAATCCGCGTTACGCCACTGGTGTGGGTTTGGTATTAATGGGTAAGCAGCAATTAGAAAGACATTTAACTGGACAAATGGAATCTAGCTCATTTGGCCGTATGTTAGACAAAATGAAGAGTTGGTTTCAGGGTAATTTTTAAAGAATAGATTGTGTAGTAAAGCACTAAATTAAACGTTTTAAATTAGAAGTTCAGGCAGAAGTAAATTAGTAATTGTGTAATTTAAAAAGAGGAGACATCAAAATGTTTGAAATTATGGAAAAAAGTTCTCAAGAAGCCGTCATCAAGGTGATTGGTGTAGGGGGTTGCGGCGGCAATGCGGTTGCACACATGATAGAAAAAAGTGTTGGTGGCGTTGAGTTTATTTGCGCTAATACCGATATGCAGGCCTTGAAAAAGAGTCAGGCAAAAACGATATTACAAATGGGTGTCACAATGACCAGAGGTTTAGGTGCGGGTGCTAAACCTGAAATTGGTCGCGAAGCTGCATTAGAAGATCGCGATGCAATTGCTGAGTTGATTGATGGTGCTGATATGTTGTTCATTACCGCTGGCATGGGTGGTGGTACAGGCACTGGCGCTGCGCCAGTGATTGCGCAGATTGCAAAAGAAATGGGCATTTTGACTGTTGCTGTGGTGACTAAACCTTTCTCTTTTGAAGGTAAGCGCACTAAAGTAGCTTCAGAGGGTCTAGAAGAGCTATCAAAGTATGTAGACTCACTTATTGTGATTCCTAACGAAAAATTGATGGAAGTATTAGGCGAGGATGTACCTTTCTTAGAAGCTTTTAGAGCAGCAAACGATGTGTTGCACAACGCTGTTTCTGGTATTGCGGAAATCATTAATTGCGCAGGTACTGTGAACGTTGACTTTGCCGATGTGCGTACAGTGATGTCTGAGATGGGAATGGCGATGATGGGTTCAGCGATTGCTACTGGACCAGACCGTGCGCGTATTGCAGCAGAACAAGCAGTGGCTAGCCCATTGTTGGAAGATGTCAACCTTGCGAATGCACGTGGCGTTTTAGTGAATATCACGACTTCTAGTAACTTTAGAATGAAAGAATATTATGACGTGATGAACACGATTAAAGCCTTCACCGCAGAAGATGCTACCGTAATCGTAGGTAACGTGTTTGATGAAGCAATGGGCGATGCGTTACGTGTGACGATGGTAGCTACTGGCTTAACTGGTTCACAACGTCGTCAACAAAAACCAGAGTTACGTGTGATGACACAAGAAGTCGTTCGTAACGGCACTACCAACCAACCAATGTATGTAGGCGGTATGGTTGAAGATGATGCGCCGCAAGTTTTTGGTTCAAATAGCCGTCGTGCGCAAGTCGAGGCGATGAAAATGTCGGGTGTTGAAGAATATGATATTCCCGCATTTTTACGCAAACAAGCGGACTAGTTACTACATGAAAGGGCTATCAAGCTGAGTTTACATGCCAGTTGATATTTACTGACTCTGTTACAGGATGGGTGGGGTTTAAATATGTTATTATTCAATAGATTAGTAACTTATATAAGAAATCTGAATGTTGGGTTTTGGAATATTACTTTGTAAGTAAGCAAAGGTTTGAATAGACAAATGTTAAAGCAACGTACATTAAAAAAAGCGATTAGCGCCACTGGCGTTGGATTGCACAACGGCGAAAAGGTTACTCTTACCCTGCGCCCGGCTGCACCTGATACTGGTATTGTTTTCAAACGGGTTGATCTGCCTCAGACCAATGAAATTGTGGCCACACCACATGCCGTGCATGACACGCGCATGTGTTCGGCACTTGAGGCAAATGGCGCGCGCGTTGCAACAGTTGAACATCTTATGTCTGCACTAGCAGGTTTAGGAATAGACAACGTTTATATTGATGTCGATGCCTCTGAAATACCGATTATGGATGGTAGCTCAGGACCATTTGTATTTTTGCTACAACAAGCAGGTATTGCTGAGCAATCTGCCGCTAAAAAGTTTATACGTGTAAAAAAACCAGTAGAAGTGATTGAGGGCGATAAGTGGGTACGCTTTGAGCCATTTCATGGCTTTAAGATTGATTTTACGATCAATTTTAATCATCCTGTCTTTGAGAATTCTGGTAATAACGTAAAAATTGATTTTGCTGCGGATTCATATATTAAAGAAATCAGTCGTGCGCGTACATTTGGCTTTATGCACGAAGTTGAATATTTGCGTTCTAATGGATTAGCGCGTGGTGGAAGTTTAGATAATGCGATAGTGTTAGATGAATATCGTGTATTGAATACTGATGGCCTGCGTTATAACGATGAATTTGCCAAACATAAAGTATTAGATGCGATTGGTGATCTATACATGTTGGGCCATCCAATTTTAGGCGCTTTTTATGCTTACAAATCAGGTCATGCACTTAATAACCAGTTGTTGCGTGCGCTATTGGAAGACGAATCTGCTTGGGAATATACTACCTTTGATAAAGTGGAAGATGCGCCAAGTGAATTTCTGTCATTAGCTAATCAATTAGCAGCTAAATCAATTTACTAGTTTTTCATTAAATTTTAATGGATTTCTAAATGAATCAATTAATTAGTGAATATATCAAGTATGAAAGCTACCGCTTTTAGCTGGCTATTCATTTCTAAAAGGGGCGTACCGTGTTAATGATTCGCCTATTGTTTGTTTTGTTAATAACACTAGTTTCAAGTCAGGCCAAGGCCTTGTCTGACGACTCGCTATTTCAACATGCGAGAGATTCTTACGCCGCTAAAAATGAAATCGCATTAGCAGAAGAGGCTAGCCAGCTTAATATTAAGCAATACTCGCTAGCACCTTACGCAGATTATTGGCTGATGTTACTCAAATTAGATCAAGTAGAAGATGCCGATGTAGTCAGCTTTTTATCCCAATATGAAGACATGCCCTTCACTGAGCGTTTGCGTGGTGAATGGTTAAAAAAACTGGGAAAACAGCAAAGTTGGCCTACTTTTTTTGAACAATATGCTAACTTTAAGCGTGAAGATATTGCGGTGCAATGTTATGCCTTATTCGGTCAACTACAGCTAGGCAATACCCAATTATTCAATACCAATGTAGCCACACAAGCAAAAATATTATGGTTAACGACCGCTGATTTACCTAGTAATTGTAATCAACTGTTTGATGTGCTGCAAAAAACTGGTGCGCTAACTACTGATGATATCTGGACAAGGTTTAGATTAGCATTACAAGATGGTAAGCTAAGTTTGGCTAAAACAATTACGGCACGTATTCCAAGCATTGATGCAGCCAGTTTAAAACTGCTTGACCGTACTTATCAAGCCCCACAACTCATTTTAGATAAAAAGACTGTTTCATTTAAAACGCGTTTTGGCGCGGAAGTTAATTTGTATGCTGTTGATCGTTTAGCACGCACAAAGTTAGATGTTGCCGTGACTAGTTATAGCAAAGTACAAAATTTATTTGATGCCGATAATCGCGCTTTTGCTTGGGGACGTGTATCCTATCATGCCGCTCGCGGGCATGACCCAAAAGCTTTAGATTATTATGCATTAGCTAAAGATGCTATTTTGGATAAAGAGCAATTAGCGTGGCAAGTACGAGCTGCTTTACGTGCAAAAGA
The DNA here is from genome assembly GCA_043732505.1 of Methylotenera sp. Taxonomy (GTDB): domain Bacteria; phylum Pseudomonadota; class Gammaproteobacteria; order Burkholderiales; family Methylophilaceae; genus Methylotenera. The sequence goes on along the minus strand of JAYTHN010000291.1, from coordinate 10,829 downwards.
TTGGCTTGCAGTGCAAAATGCCATCACAATAATGCAGCCGAAACAGCATGAAGAAGGTGCATGGCGTTACTGGAAAGCACGTGCGTTAAGAGAACAGGGGGCTAACGACCCAGCGCAAATGCTAGAAGCTAATGCAATTTTGATTCAGCTTGCTAAAGAGCGTCATTATTATGGTTGGTTGGCGGCAGATGAGTTAGAAAGCCTGATGAGTAATCCAACGGAAGATTATGTAGCTAGTGATATTGAAGTGATGGCAATAGCCAGCGAGCCGGCCATTAAGCGTGCTGTTGAACTGCAACGGTTAGATATGCGTTGGGAGGCAAAAGCTGAGTGGGCGTGGGCGACGCGTAATTACGATGATAAAAAACTACTGGCCGCAGCAGAATATGCGCTACGACAAAAATGGTATGACATTGCGATTATCACTGCAGATAATACCAAACAGATGCATAATTTTAATTTACGCTATCCTACGCCATATCGAGATTTAATACGTTCATCAGCCAGTGATGAACACTTAGATGAGGCTTGGGTCTATGGATTAACGCGACAAGAGAGCCGCTTTATGCATTACGCAAAATCTGGTGTTGGTGCTGCTGGACTAATGCAATTAATGCCTGCTACTGCTAAATGGGCAGCAAAACGCATGGGTTTAGATGGCTACCAAAATGATATGATTCACGATTTAAGTACCAACATACAAATTGGCACATACTATATGCGCCATACTTTAGATTTAATGGGTGGACAGGCTGTTATGGCAACCGCGGCTTATAATGCTGGTCCTAGTCGCGCAAAACGATGGGTAGATAGTGAGCCGCTGGAAGCTGCGATTTATATTGAGAGTATTCCATTTAGTGAAACTAGAAACTACGTGCAAAAAGTAATGGCTAATGCCTACATTTATGCGCCGCGCTTGGGCACTACTATGCAAACGCTAAAGTCACGCTTAGGTATTATTCCAGGCAGTGGTGAGCCAGAAGTGATCGATTCAGACATCGAATAAACGCAATATACTGATTTTAATCATTAAATCAGTATAATTTTAAACATTAAGATTTTAAAAATTCAACAATTTAAAGTATAAACGAAATATTAGGATTCAACATGCAATTAAAACAAGTATGTGTATTAGGTGGTTCTGGCTTTGTAGGTAGCGCTATAGTGGCAAAGCTCGATGCTGCGGGCTACCAAGTAAAAGTGCTCACGCGCCGTCGTGATGCATCTAAACATCTATTTTTGCTACCAAACGTGCAAGTGGAAGAATGTAATATTCTGGATTACCAAGCTTTGAATACAGCGCTTAGAGGCACAGACGCTGTCATTAACTTGATTGGTATTTTGCACCAAAGCCACCGTTTGAGCTTTAATACCATGCATCATCAGTTGCCCGCACAAGTAGCAAAAATATGTGCCGATTTAAATATCAAGCGTTTGATTCATATGAGCAGTTTAGGTGCTGATAAAGATGCGCCTAGCCAGTATTTACGCTCTAAAGCGGCAGGTGAAGCTTCAATATTAGCGTTGCAAGAGAAATTAAACATTACAATCTTCAAGCCATCAATTATTTTTGGCCGTGATGATAGTTTTGTTAATCTTTTTGCCACACTTATTAAGCTTATGCCTGCCATTATGTTGGCAAAGCCTAATGCAAAATTCCAACCAGTTTGGGTAGAGGATGTTGCCAGTTGTTTTGTAGCTAGCTTGGAAAATACGGACACCTATGGCGAAAGCTATGAGTTGGCAGGACCAACTGTGTACACATTCCGTACGCTGATTCAAGCAGTGATGAATACGCTACACATTAAACGGCCTATCATAGGTTTGAGCGATAAGCTTTCATACGTACAGGCTTTTATGATGGAGTTATTACCAATTAAACTGATGTCACGTGATAATGTCCGCTCTATGGAAGTTGATAGTGTAAGCGCAGCCCCTTTTCCTAGTATCTTTGGTATAACGCCAACCGCGTTAGAAGCCATCATCCCAGAATACTTAGTAGATCAAACGCCACGTGGCGCTTACGACCGTTTCCGTAGTTCTGCTGCAAGATAAGTGTAAACCTTAGATATAGCGATGAGCTTGCAATCAATACAAACTTATATTGTTGGCGGTGCAGTACGTGATGAGTTGCTGGGTTTAGCAGTAAAAGATCAAGATTATGTTGTAGTTGGTAGTACCCCTGAAGCGATGGAAGTGGCAGGTTTCAAGCCAGTCGGTAAAGACTTCCCAGTTTTTTTGCACCCTAAAACCCATCAAGAATATGCACTTGCCCGCACTGAGCGTAAAACTGGGCTTGGTTATAAAGGCTTTGTGGTCCATGCCTCACCTAATGTAACATTAGTAGAAGACTTAGCCAGACGTGATTTAACGATTAATGCCATTGCCAAGGCTGAGAATGGCCAGTTAATAGATCCATTTAACGGTTTAGCCGATATTCAATCTAAAACACTACGCCATGTAAGTGATGCTTTTGCAGAAGATCCTGTTCGCATCTTGCGGGCTGCAAGATTTGCCGCAAGATTTACTGACTTCAACGTGGCGCCAGAAACGATTCTCTTAATGCAAGGCATGGTTGCCGCTGGTGAAGTGGATGCTTTAGTCGCCGAGCGAGTATGGCAAGAACTAGTAAAAGGGTTAATGGAAACTAAGCCTTCACGCATGTTTGATGTACTACGCGAGTGCGGAGCCCTCGAAAAAATATTGCCTGAGTTGGATGCTTTATGGGGCGTGCCACAACCAATACAATATCACCCAGAAATTGATACTGGTATACATGTGATGATGGTGATTGATTACGCAGCTCAACAAAACTTTAGTTTGCCTATTCGTTTTGCTGCGCTGATGCACGACTTAGGTAAAGGAACAACGCCTAATGAAATGTTGCCGCGACACATTGGTCATGAAGTACGTAGCTTAAGCTTGCTAAAGGAAGTAAGTAAGCGCTTACGTGTACCTAATGATTGCAAAGAGCTTGCACAAATTGTGACAAAGTTTCATGGAAAATTAAATCAAGCCAGCCAAATGCGCCCAGATGCTTTGTTGGCATCTTTAATGGAACTAGACGCGATTCGCCAGCCAGCAAGGTTTAAAGATTTCCTCAAAGCTTGCGAGGCAGACTCGCGTGGCAGAACAGGCTTGGAGGATTGCGAAACTCCTGCCGCAGATTTAATGCAAAAAGTATTAAAAGCGGCATTAAGTATAGATGCTGGAATTATTGCAAAACAACACAGCGAACCTGAAAAAATCAAAACAGCTATCTTTGAAGCAAGGCTGCAAGCCGTTAAGCTAGTTTTGTAGCAAATATACATACACTAAATCTTTACATCTATTTACCTTGTAAGACCTATCTTACTGGGATTTCCGCGTCATCCTGACAGGCACTCAATCATTATATCTCTACAATGCATTACTCTTGGTATTTTGAGCCAAGAAGTAATGAGCATTATTTTGTAGCAATACAAATTTTGAATACAAAAAAAGAGGTTTAGAGATGAAAAAATATTTTATTGCATTAACTGAGTTGCTTGCATTTGCAAGCTTTGGCGTAACTACAGCACAGGCAGATGTAGGTGTATCAGTGAGTATTGGTCAACCAGAGTTTTTTGGTCAAATAGATATTGGTGACTATTACCCAAGACCACAAGTGCTCTAAGCGGAACCTAGAGTGATTCACGTATAGCCTGCTTATTAATATACGAGGTCTATTTATTTACGTGTGCCGCCAGGCCACGCTAAACGTTGGGCGTCATATTGCGTTAGGTATAACGCATGTGGCAGACCGGTTTATTTTGTACAAGATACTTGGTACCAAAATGTGTACGGTCCAAGATACCAAGAGTATCGTCAACGTGGTGACGACGGCAGACGCTACGACCATGATTATTGGGACAAACATGGCGGCCCACAAGCGCATTATGATAATAGACCCGGTAATAGAAGTGATAACCGATTCAATGACCATCGAGATAACAGACCTGATAATCATCAAAATGGCGGCCCTGGTCAAAACGGTGGTGGACATGACCGAGGTGACGATGACAGGAGTGGTCATGACAGCGGACATGATCATCACTAGTTGCGCTAAAATAATTAGCAATATTGAAAAAAGAAAAGCTGGTAACAGCTTTTCATTTTTTATGGAGCTAGTATTTTAAAAACATTAAGCTATCAAATAATAACCTAATGTTCTTAATAGATTAAGCACGGAATATAAAATGGTTACTGCACAATTCAATAAAACTATTAATTTATAGATAGTTACGAAAGAGTCTTTTTTATATTTATGTTTAAATAAGTTTTGTGCGATATAAGCGCCAGCCCAACCTCCAAAAAGACTTAGCCAGTGGAGTGAAGATTCTGGTGTTCGCCAATTATTTTTCAGCGCTGAATTTTTATCATGGTAATAATAAAAAAAGTAATTAGATTGATACCTATAAATGCATACGGGAATACGTGCGGTAAATATCCCTTTGTACTTCGTTCGAAGATAAAAACGGTAAAGAAAAATATGAAAGTGATAAAAATAACGCTAAATGAAGTCGATTTAACCGACGCTTTAACTTTTTTTTCGCTCTGTAAATAACTAACACTTACAGCACGGAAACGCCCATGTTCATCTTTAATGAGTTCATAGGTGAGCAGGTCATTTACCTCAGGCCTCTAATTTAGTTTATAGATATCTGAAATGTGTAAAAAAACGTCTTTACTCTCTCCACTGGCACGGACGAATCCAAAACCTTTATCGTCATGCCATTTAATAATTTTGCCCTGAGAGCGCATTTTTAAATAGGTCTTACAGTTTAAGTGACCCTAGCTGTTGCTGCACAAATTCTGTTGGTTTACGCTTAAATCCACTCTTGGCATATTGATTCCAGCGACCAATGACATAGCAAATCATCATATTCGCAAGTGCTTCAGCATCGCCTTTATTTTCTGTCTGTGCTTCTGCAATACGCAAGCTTTGTTTAAGCGTCACTTCAATGCGGTCGTATAACTGGTTAACACGCAGCTGCAATTTTTCATCTTCATTGACTAAAGCATCGCCAATTAATACGCGAGTCATGCCAGGATTTTTTTCAGCGAATACTAGCAGCATCGTGATAATGCGATGTACTTGCCTTAATCCATCGGTTTCTTCTGCACTGATTTTATTGATTAGGCCAAAAATCGTGCTTTCGATAAATTCAATTAAACCTTCAAACATTTGTGCTTTGTTTGCAAAGTGGCGATAAAGTGCTGCTTCGCTAACTTCTAATTTGGCTGCTAGTGAAGCTGTAGTAATTTTTTCTCGTTTCGGTGATTCTAGCATTTTTGCCAGTGCTTCTAAGATTTGTTGCTTGCGTTCGCCTGCCATTTTTATTTTCCTTTTATTATTTTTAGAAAATGTTATTTTTTATTATAGTAAAAACTTAAGTTTAAAAATTTAGCTTAATACTCAATTTTTGCAAATTATAGCCTAATGTGAGTGAGTGCTAACACCGTGGATAATCTATAGTCGACAAAGTTTGGCTTTTGTAATTGTTTGGTGACCCAAATGGTTTTCATGCCTAACCGTTTTGCGGTCATTAAAGCTGGTAAATTGTCTTCTAGCATGATGCAATCGCTAGCTTCTGCTTTGATTGATTTAAGTAGCATTTGAAAACCACGCACTGATGGTTTTGCATGAAACTTGGTAGATTCCACGCTAAATACCAACTCAAAACAATCGGTAATGCCCATAATTTCTAGCACGCGCAATGCATAGTCACGTGGTGCGTTAGTAAATACTACTTTGCGTCCTGAAAGGCTTTGCAGCATGTGCCGCAAACGCTTAACGGCAATCACCATTTCTGGGAGATTCATCAAACGATGTGTTTCAAGCAAAAAATGGTAAGGGTCAGAGCCGTGATGGCGCATCAGCCCTTTGAGCGTTGCGCCGTAGATACGCCAGTAATGCTGACGTAATTTGAAGGCAGTTGGTTCGTCTAAATCTAAAGTGTCCATGATGTACTGCGTCATGGCGCGATTCATCACGGGAAAGATGTGCGCAGAGGCGTTGTGTAAAGTATCGTCTAAATCAAAAATCCAAACTCTTGAAGAGCGCTTGAGTGCTAAATGACTTAGAGACACATTATTTCGCCTTGATTAATGTACCAACACCTTCATCCGTTAATACTTCAAGCAAGAGGGCATGCTCCACACGACCATCAATAATGTGCACAGACTTAACGCCGCTGCGGGCAGCATCTAATGCTGAGCTAATTTTTGGTAGCATACCGCCAGAAAGCGTTCCATCTGCCACTAAATCATCGATTTGTTTTGGCGTTAATCCTGTCAAAAGCGTACCGTTTTTATCCAGTACGCCTGGCGTATTGGTGAGAAGAATCAACTTTTCAGCACCGAGAATTTCTGCTAACTTACCTGCAACTACATCGGCATTAATATTATAGGTTTCGCCGTCTTCACCCACGCCAATAGGCGCGACTACTGGGATAAAGTCACCACTATCTAAAAAGTTGATGATACTAGGGTCAATGGCACTAATTTCACCAACTTGACCAATATCTATCATTTTGGTTGGGTCGTTCATATCTTCCATCAACAGCTTATGAGCATGAATGAAATTACCATCTTGGCCAGTCAATCCAACTGCTTTGCCGCCGTGACGATTGATGAGGTTGACGATTTCTTTATTGACTTGCCCGCCTAGCACCATCTCCACGACATCCATAGTTTCAGCATCCGTCACGCGCATGCCTTGAATGAACTCACCTTTTTTACCGAGTTTATCCAGCATTTCGTTAATTTGCGGTCCACCACCATGCACTACCACAGGGTTCATGCCGACTAACTTAAGTAGCACTACATCTTGTGCGAAACATTGCTTTAAATGCTCGTCAGTCATGGCATTACCACCATACTTAATGACGATGGTCTTATCAAAAAATCGTTTGATGTATGGCAGCGCTTCAGCGAGCGTTTGGGCTTTTTTTGCAGAGGTCGTTGGTTTGTCCATAGGTACTTTCAAAAATTGATTTAACTCAATGCTTCAATAAAACAGCATTTTACATGGAATTCTTGGTTTGAATTTTGTTAAATTCTATTGATAATTTGTAATAAACATACATTAATGTAATTGTGTTGAAAAATGATCACATTCGGCTAAATTCAGTCGTTGCCGTGCTTCAAAAACTAGCTAGCATGCATGAGTCTAGTTGCTAGGAAGTTAGTGCAGTAATGCTAATGCTGATTTGCTAGCTTTAAATGCTAGACAATAAGTGCTTGGCAATAAGTATTAACTAAGTAACTTTGTAAATACCTTGGAGTTACGTTGAAAGTTATAGAGCTTCTGCTTTTCCGTTGGTAATTTTTCTACATTTTGCTGAGTAAATCCACGCTCTAAAAACCAGTGTTCGGTGCGCGTGGTAAGGCAAAATAGGCTTTTAAATCCTAATTCTTTAGCCTGTTCTTGGCAGTAGTTAAATAACTTATCTCCACGTCCGCCCCCTCTGTAAGCTGGGTCAATCGCAAGGCAGGCAAATTCAGCAGTACGTTCTGCATCAAACGGATACAAAGCTGCGCAACCAATGGTTCTGCCATCATGTTCCATCACATAAAAATGGTTAATCTCCATTTCAATATGTTCACGGCCACGCCTTACTAAAAAGCCTTCAGCCTCTAGGGGTTCTATCAGTTTTAAAATACCGCCTACATCATCAATATTGGCTTGGCGCATACTTTCTAAGCCAAGCTCAGTCACCATCGTGCCAATACCATTTAGCGTAAAAAGCTCTTGGATAATCGCGCCGTCAATATGGCGTGAAATTAAATGTGTACGTGCCACGCCATGCTCGCAAGCTCTTACCGCAGCTGGTAGATAGTAATTAATATCTTCTGAAATATTAATTGCTTGCTCACTTTGCTCCACATTCCGCAAAAAGTTTTTAGCTTTTTCAGCGGTCATCTCCCGCAGTAGCTCGCCACGCAGGTTGTGTACGCCTTCAGAATCCATTAAGAAAATAAGTTTATCTGCATCTAATGCAACCGCAGCACTTACAGCAACGTCTTCTAAACTTAAATTGAACGCTTCGCCTGTAGGTGAATAGCCAAGGGGTGATAACATCACTAGTTCGCCATCATCCAAACGTTTTTGTATGCCAACCGCATCTACTCTGCGCACTTCACCGGTATGCTGCAAATCAACCCCATCACGCACGCCCATCGGTTTTGCCGTGACAAAATTACCACTCGCCACACGAATATCTGAACCCGCCATTGGCGAGTTCACTAAGCCCATTGATAATAATGCTTCAATCTCAACGCGAATAGCACCGTTCGCCTCTTTCACCGCTTCCATTGCTGCATCATCGGTGACTCGTAAGCCATTCACGAATTTAGGCGTAAGTTTATCGCGCCTTAAACGTTTTTCGATTTGTGGGCGCGAGCCATGAACCAGTACCAGCCTTACTTCTAGGCTGGCGAGTAAATTTAAGTCATGTGATAAAGCAACAAATTGTTTTTCATTGACCACCTCGCCGCCAAACGCAATCACAAAGGTACGCCCGCCAAAGGCATGAATATAGGGTGTGGCAGATCTGAACCATTGCACAAAATCTTTGGTATTTGAAGTGCTGGCAGGATTAATTAGTTGCGTTAAACCAGCAAGATAAGGCTGACATTTTTCAGCCACTTGAAAACTGGCTGACGTTGCGTCGCTCTGAGTATATAAATATGCAGGTGTGCAATTCAAAGCGTCTGCTATTTTCCGCAGTAAAGTTTCGGAAACGCCAAGTTCACCGCGCTCTATACGAGACAAATTACCTGGATCAGCATTCACCTGATTGGCAATGGTTTGCAGTGTAATATTAAGCGCCTTGCGCCGTTTGCGGATAGATAAACCTAATGACATATTGAATTCAGTAAATTAATTGTAATTAATACATTATATTAATATTTATATGTAAATAATGAAAATTATTGTGGCTTGATAGATTGAATTAAAAATCGCCCCATAAAGTCTGCATTGCAGCGATGGTCGCTAAAGCTGCAGTTTCAGTGCGTAAGATTCTTGCACCTAGCACTACAGATTGAAAGCCATGCTGGCTGGCTAAATCGATTTCAGTTCGTGATAAGCCGCCCTCGGCGCCTATCAATAATTGAATTTCACTGGTGGCCACCTGCATTTCGCGTAATCTTAAGGCGCCAATAGGGTTAAGTAATAGGCGCATACTATTGTTTGCAGGGTTTGTAGCTAACCATTGTTGTAAACACAATGGCGCAGCAACGTCTGGCACAACCGCTCTACCGGATTGTTCACAGGCAGAAACCGCCACATTCTGCCAATGTTCTATGCGTTTTTCGGCACGCTCGGCAGATAATTTAACCACGCTACGTTGGCTAGTAATTGGCTGAATATGGGTTACGCCAAGTTCAACTGCTTTTTGAATAGTGTAGTCCATACGATCGCCACTGGAAATTGCTTGCAACAGCATAATCTTAAGTGGTGATTCATTTGTAATTTTTTCAGCCGCGATGATTTGAACAATGACGGTATTTTTTTTAATTGAAATCAACTCGCAATCATAATCAAAGCCATCGCCATTGAATATCACAGCACTATCGCTCACTTTTAATCTTAAAGCGCGCGTTGCGTGTGCTGCAGCACTTTCTGACAATTGAATGGCCTGACCCAAAGCGAGAGGATGATGTGTGTAAAAGCGTAGATTAGCCATGGATTTATAGTCTTGAAAGTATGTCCAAAAAGTTATTTTAAAGTGATAACATAAACGTTAGTATTATAAAAGAAACTCATAAAACAAAAGCTAATAACAATGGCTAGTACGGCATTGAATAGGAGAAGAAAATGGCGAGTCTAAACCCCCCCGTTTGTAATTTCGGCCAGGCAGCATCAGATTTCAATTTACTGGGTGTAGATGGCAAATATCATTCTTTGGCTAATAGCGCAGGAAAAAATGGCTTATTGGTCATGTTTATCTGTAATCACTGTCCTTACGTAAAAGCCATTAAAACACGCTTGGTGGCAGATTGCCGTGAGTTGCTGCAGTATGGCATTCACACGATTGCCATTCAGAGTAATGATACTGAAAACTATCCTGATGATTCTTATGAGCGCATGATGGAGGAGGCAAAGGTCTTTAACTTCTCATTTCCTTACGTGTTAGATAGTACGCAAGATATAGCACAAGCCTATGGCGCAGTATGTACGCCAGATTTTTTTGGTTTTAATGCAGATTTAAAACTGCAATATCGCGGTCGTTTTGATGCTGCAGGCCGAGGTGAGCCGCCCGTTGGTAATGCGCGAGATCTATTTAATGCAATGAAATTAATTAGCGAAACTGGCAAAGGCCCACGTGAGCAAATAGCTAGCATAGGTTGCAGTATCAAATGGTTTGTACAAGAATCAATTTAGCAATAATGCATTTAGGAAATTTATGAGTATAGAAAAAAAACTGCGCTGGGGCATATTAGGTGCTGCGCGGGTAAACGAACGGCTGCTACCTGCGATTATTGAAGCGCCAAATTCTGAATTAGTGGCTATCGCAAGCCGCCGCTCTGGTGCAGCAAAAGCTACCTTAGAAAAGTACGCGCCGCAAGGTTTCGCTGAAACACATAGTAATGTTTCTTGTTATGACGACATGGATGCACTGATTAAGGATACCAACGTGCAAGCTGTGTATTGCCCAATGGCGAATAACGAGCATATTGAATGGGCGCTTAAAGCGATTAACGCAGGTAAGCATGTGTTGATTGAAAAGCCAATGGCGCTAACTGTAAAAGATATTGAAGCGATTGAAGCGACTGCGACTAATAACAAAGTCATAGTAATG
>JAYTHN010000290.1:0-12418 GCA_043732505.1 Methylotenera sp. | reverse complement strand
ATTTAATGCAGCACATATATTTAACAAATTTATCGTAACACAGATTAATAGTCCAGATACGTTCTTTCCGGCCGAAGGTTACCATCAGTATTATTTTGATAAAAACCCAAACCAACCCTATTGCATGGCAGTAGCTGCGCCTAAAGCGGCTAAGATACGAGCGAAATATTCACAATTAATAAAAAGCTAAAACTTCCTTCGTCATCCTCGCGTAGGCGGGAATCTATTTTAATCTTTACATGGATCCCCGCCTACGCGAGGATGACGAAATTGGAAAGAGCTATGGCTTTTTCTAAGATCTGATTAGGTTAAGTTTTACTACTCAGCCATTGCCTGCGCCAAAAGATAATAACCATCATCGCCGCAATGCTACCCATCAACCCCATCGCCCACCAAAAGCCATTCTTCTCAGCCAACCACGGCATTTCGTGGAAGTTCATGCCAAAAATACCTGCAATCAGCGTAGCTGGCATAAATAGCATAGCAACCACTGTTAACGCACGTACTTCCAAGTTCACACGTTGGCTTACACTCGCCATATAGATATCCATCATGCCGCTTATACTATCGCGAATCGACTCAAGCGACTCGATAAAATTCACTGTGTGATCATACACATCACGCAAATACGGCAAAGTCGTTGGTTTAAAAAATTCACTTTCATTACGCGTTAGGGTATTAATCACCTCGCGTAGCGGCCACACTGCGCGGCGTAGCTCAATACTTAAATGTTTAAGCTGATGAATCACATGCAGCTCTGCATTAGTTGGCTTGGCAAGCAGCTTATCTTCCAGAGCCTCGCTCGCATCGCCCACATCTTCCAGCACACTAAAATATCTATCGACTACACTATCCAACAACGCGTAAGCAAGGTAGTCAACACCCAGTTCGCAAATATGCGAGTGAGTGGCACGAATGCGCCCACGCACAGGTTCAAAAATACCAGTAGATCGCTCTTGAAAAGTTAGCAGATAATCGTGCCCCAACACAAAGCCCACCTGCTCAGAATCCATCGTCATACTGGCTTTATCGTACTGAAAACTACGCGCTTCTAAAAATATATAGTCTTTAAATTCATCAATTTTGGGGCGCTGCTCGGTATTGAGAATATCTTCTTGCACTAGCGGATGCAGATGGAATAAATCGCCAATCTGCTTAATCAGTGCGGCATCGTGCACACCATGAATATTTAGCCAAACTTTTTTACCCACATCGGTGTAATCACTTATTTTGAAAGCAGCCAAGTCTTCAGCGGTTAATAATTTCTCAGTCACATCATTAGCCGCATACACTAGCATCGTGACTGTCGGTTTGGGCATTTTAGCAACATCAGCATCCATGTTCCCCACATAAATCAAGGCACCTGGCGGCATACCGATTTTTTTAGAGAGTTGCTTTTTTGATGATTTGCGGTGTTTTTTCATTTGGCTTTATTTGCTAGTCACTCTTTGATTGTTACCTTTTCTCAATAACTCATGCCGAGCTTTTGTTTCAGGCGTTTGTGTCATTAGGGTAAAAAGTCTAGCATCATCAACCCACTGTAAGCGCTCCAACATTGTAAGCTGAGCAAATGTCGACAATTGCTCATTGGTCACAAAATAGCTAAAACCGTTTGGATTACAATCTTCGCTCATGTAAAAATCGCTCTAAATGTGTAATGTCCGATAGGTCTTGGGCACGACCTGCGGCTTTTTTAAGTGTAATCATATCTTCTATGCAAGCTAACATCACAGGCGTGCCAGACACATCACGCTCAACTTTTTTTCCAAAAGCTTGTTGAAAGTTGAGCGTGTGATGAATCACAATATCTACTGTTGGTATAGCTGGTGTGTCACTAATTAACGACAATGCAATCAAGTTTTTTTCTAAAAACAATGCATCACACTTTGTTTGATCCGCAAGATCTTCCAATTTAACAGGCACACTGGGACGCAACCCTAATTCATTTACACAACTGATAAGTTTACTGATATTTGCACTATCTAATGCAATTACTAAATCAACATCCATGTCATGCGTGGCACACCATGAAGGTTCATGGCAAGTCCGCCGATTAACAAATAATCGATTTCATGAACGTTAAGTGCCTTAAAAAGATTGAGATAAAACATTACTTTGCCAAGCATCCCTTAAAGTCACCGTACGATTAAACACCGGCTTACCATCTACGCTATCTTTCTTATCCGCAACAAAGTAGCCATGGCGTTCAAACTGAAATCTATCTTCAGGGTTTGCGTCTTTTAAGCTTGGTTCTAGTTGTGCGGTAATCACTTGTACTGAACTTGGGTTAATGTCGTCTAAGTAATCTTTACCACCCTCACCTGGGTGCGCTTCTTTAAAAAATCTATCGTATAAGTGCACTTCAGCTTCATAGGCATGAGCGACTGAAACCCAATGGATATTGCCTTTTACTTTAATTGCATCTGCGCCTGGTGTGCCTGATTTAGTATCTGGCAGATATTCACAATGCACAACGGTCAAGTTGCCTGCGAAATTTTTTTCAAAGCCTGTGCATTTCACCACGTAGCCGTAACGCAAGCGCACAAGGCCATCTGGCACTAATCTAAAGAAGCCTTTGCTTGGAAACTCCATAAAGTCTTCGCGCTCTATCCATAGTTCTTTTGTAAGCGGCACAACCCGTTTTCCTAGCTCTGGTTTAAGCGGATGGTTAGGCGCGAAACAATCTTCTACTTGTGGCTTACCATTAGAATCCAGTGGATAGTTATCAATCACTAACTTAATCGGGTCTAATACAGCAATTCGACGCTCTGCCGCGACGTTAAGTACTTCGCGCATGCAGTCTTCTAATATCGTGTATTCAATCCATGAATCAGCTTTTGATACGCCGATTCTATCCGTGAATAGCTTAAAGCCTTCTGCCACGTAACCACGGCGGCGCGCGCCAGCTAAGGTTGGCAAGCGTGGGTCGTCCCAACCTGAAACGTGTTTTTGCTCGACTAAATCGATTAACTTGCGTTTTGATAGTACGACATAAGTTAAGTTTAGACGTGCAAACTCATATTGTTTTGGCAATGGATGCGCTAATAAACCAGCCTCAGCAATACGTTCTAATAGCCAATCGTAAAATGGTCGTTGATCTTCAAACTCTAATGTACAAATAGAATGCGTGATTTGTTCAAGTGCATCTTCCACTGGGTGTGCAAACGTATACATCGGGTAGATACACCATTTATCGCCAGTGTTGTGGTGATGCGAGCGCTTGATGCGATAAATCGCAGGGTCACGCAAGTTGATATTTGGTGATGCCATATCAATTTTGGCACGTAACACCATGCTGCCATCGGCATGTTTGCGATCGCGCATTTCGCGGAATAAGCTAAGGTTTTCAGCCACAGCGCGGTCACGCCAAGGTGAGTTTTTACCCGCTTCTGTCAGTGTGCCACGTGTGATGCGCATTTCATCCGCAGTTTGGCTATCTACATAGGCATGGCCATTTTCTATCAAACTCTCCGCCGCGCGGTACATAAAGTCAAAATAGTCACTGGCAAAGTACATACTATTTTGATTATGCGTTGGGCCTACATTCTCCCAGTCAAAGCCTAGCCATTTCACAGCATCACTGATGCTATCTACATACTCCTGACTCTCTTTTTCAGGGTTGGTGTCATCAAAACGCAAATGGCATACCCCCGCATAATCTCGCGCTAAACCAAAATTCAAAAAGATACTTTTAGCATGACCGATATGTAGATATCCATTAGGCTCTGGCGGAAAGCGCGTGCGGATTTTTGCAGCATCAGGCTGACCAGCAGTCTGTTGTGCAGCATCGCCTGGCGCACCAGACCATTGACGGCTTGCGTAAATGCCTTGCTCTAAATCTTTTTCAACAATTGCTCGGATAAAATTAGAACCAAGCGGGATAGGTGTTTTTTCAGCTGACATGTGTTTGACTTAAGATGATGATTTAAAAATAATTAGAGATATTTTACACGGTTGGGCATTCCCCTGCAGAGCTTTGATACACATCGTTGTAGGCCGAATTTATTAACGGCTGTGCTAAACTACAATTCAGCATGAATACACTCACTTTTCCTATTTTAAAACTGCTCACAGACGGAAAGTTCCATTCTGGTGAAACGATTGCGAGTCATTTTAATGTGTCGCGCGCCACAGTTTGGAATGCAGTACAACACGCCGAAAGCTTAGGTATAGAAGTTTTTTCAGTCCGTGGGCGTGGTTACAAGCTACCACAGCCGCTCACTTTGCTAGACGAACAAGCAATTTTGAACGCGATTGGCGAACAGCGCACTTGGTTTAAGTTAGAAATACACAACCATTTAGAATCTACTAACAGCTACTTGATGAAAAAAATAAGTAGCGGGCAAGCGCATGCAAGCTGTGTAGTGGCTAACTTGCAAACCAAAGGGCGCGGCAGACGTGGCCGACGCTGGCAAGCAGGTTTAGGTGCGAGTTTAACTTTTTCATTACTATGGCGTTTTCAATGTGGCGCATCGGCATTATCTGGCTTGAGTTTAGTGATAGGTGTTGCATTGATTCGTGCGTTGCACAGCTTAGGGATTACCCAAGCGCAACTTAAATGGCCGAATGATGTGCTAATAGGTCGTGAGAAACTTGCAGGTATTTTGATTGAGTTGCAAGGCGACATGGAAGGCCCAAGTGCCGCGGTGATTGGCGTAGGCATCAACTTGAATCTGCCGACTAATGTTAAACAGCAGATTGACCAACCTGCGACTGACTTGGCAAGTGTTTCACCAAACACGATTAACCCAAATGAATTACTTGGCTTGTTGCTAAAACGTTTAGCCGAAGTGCTGAGTCACTTTGAGCAACATGGCTTTACTCAAATGCGTGATGAATGGACAAAGCATCACGCGTATCACTTAAAGCCTATAAAAATGTTGCATCCCGATGGCACAGTAACGTTAGGAAATGTAGTGAGTGTTGCAGAGGATGGCATTTTACTAGTGAGCACATCGTTGGGGGAACAACGTTTTTCATCAGGCGAAATTAGTTTGCGAGCGGCTGAATGAATAACGAAAATACGCTCGCAATTGATGCAGGCAACACTCGTATTAAATGGGGGTTATTTAATGCGAGTGGCATTATTATTGAACAAGGGGCTTGTTTCCACGCAGCCCTTTCAATGTTAGCGCTTCCTGTTGCGGCTCGTATAGTGGTTTCAAATGTAGCGGATACTCAAATTCAGGCACAATTAAAAACATTATTGGCGACTCATGTCGCTATTCATTGGATAACTGCACAGCCTGAAGCCTGCGGAGTCAACAATCACTATGAAAACCCAGAAAGCTTAGGTAGTGACCGCTGGGCAGCACTTATTGCTGCTTGGCACATTAAGCAAGCACCTTGTGTGGTGGTAAATGCAGGAACAGCAGTGACAATAGATGCACTGAGCGTTCAAACACACTCTCATCAAAATACTGCGGCGTTTATTGGTGGGTTGATATTGCCAGGATTCGATTTAATGCAACAAAGCTTAAGCATTGCTACGGCAAAACTGCCTAAAAAGCTTGATAAGCTTGATGATACTGCGAAAGATGAATCGACCAAAAATATTGATATTTTTGCGAAAAATACCACAAATGCAATATATGCAGGGGTGTTGCATGCTATTACTGGTGCAATTAAGGCAATGGTGCATGAATTAGGTGAACAGTCTAAAAATTTACCTTATATTGTCATTAGTGGCGGTAATGCGGCAATTATTGATGCGCAATTACATCAAGATTGCCTAACGGGGGAGATGACAAAAGGCGTAGTTATCGTTGATAACTTAGTTTTACAAGGCCTGTTTTTACTAGATAATTCGAATACATTTAAAAAATAGGTTTTTATCACTTAGGCCAAATCACTTATGCAATGCGAATCTCAATGAAATGGTTAGTTTCGGTGCTAGTAATCCTTAATTTAGGACTGTTAATCTATTTTAATTTAGATCATATTTTACCAAACGCACCACTGGCAAAAGTAGCCGAAATCATACCAGAAAAAATTACGGTGTTATCACCACAACAAATCGAAACTTTACCCAAAAAAGTGGTGGAGTCAACAAACGCAACGATATCTACACTTACTACAGAGCCAGCAAATGCTACTCCTATAGGCGGGAATAATGTGGCCGCCAATAACGTCTGCTTTGAATGGGGCGTGTTTTCACCAGCTAGCTTGAGTGGCGCGCAGAGTGCAATCGCTAGGTTAGATTTACGAGCCACCGTAAGAGAGCAAACTTCACAGCAAGCTAAACGTTTTTGGGTATATAAACCACCCTTAAAAACTGCTGAAGAAGCGCAAAATAAAGCCGCAGAATTAAAAGCCTTAGGTGTGACTGATCTATTTGTAGTACTAGAACCTAGATGGAGAAATGCAATTTCATTCGGTGTTTTTGAAGATGAGCAATTAGCGAATAAGTTACTCAATGAGCTTAAAGCTAAAGGCGTAAAAGAAGTAGTGAAAGCGTTACGCAATCAAGACAAAGGTCATTCTAGCTTATTATTTAGCAACCTTGCAGCGAATCAAATAACAGCGCTTAAACAGTTAAAATCTGACTTTCCTGAAGCCGCACTTAAGGAAGTGACCTGTAACTAAACCACTAATCTTTTGGAAATAACTTACCTGGATTCAAAATATTATTTGGATCAAAAGTAAGTTTGACGGCTTTCATGAGATTCATGGTCACTTCATCAATCTCGCGGGAGATAAACGGACGTTTTGCCATACCAACGCCATGCTCTCCCGATAGAGTACCTTGTAGTGATAACACCAAACTAAATACCTCGTCCAAACACTCGTAAGCGCGTTTCATTTCATCTGCGTTATCGGGACTCACTAGCAAATTAACGTGAATATTGCCGTTGCCCGCATGGCCAAAATTGACGTTTGAAATTCTGTACTGGGCAGCTAATCGTTCTAAACCCGTTAATAATTCTGGTAAATGTGACACTGGCACGGCAACGTCTTCATTGATTTTTTTTGGTGCAATATCTTTCAGCAAAGGTGATAAAGCCTTACGCGCAGCCCATAGTGCTTTGGTATCTTCAGCCGGTTTTGCTTCAATTAAGCCATCTACTTGGCAAGCTTGCAATATTGCTTCTGTCGCTTCAACAATCTCTTGTTGTGAGCCATCTACCTCAATCATCAAGTAAGCACGGGCATTTTCGGGCAATAGGTTTTTATGACGCCCACGGATTAAATTGAGCGCGCCGTTATCTAAAAACTCTAATGCGCTTGGTGTGTAAGGTTGAGCCATAATCGCGGCAATCGCGCGTGCGCAACTTGCCGTATCAGCAAACTCAGCCGTTAAGCCGCCGGTATGTTTTGGTAAGGGTGTTAACTTCAAAGTCGCTTCTACAATGACAGCTAGTGTGCCTTCTGAACCAACCAGTAATCGAGTTAAATCATAACCAACTACACCTTTACTTGTGTAGCAGCCAGTTTTAATAATATCACCATTACCTGTTACGGCTTTTAAACCAAGCACATGATCTCGCGCAACGCCATATTTCACAGCATGTGGGCCTGCTGCACAAGTAGCTAAATTTCCACCGACACTACAATAAGCTGCGCTAGAAGGGTCCGGAGGCCAAAAGAAACCAACACCTTTCACAGCATCTTGAAGCTCTTGGTTCAACACGCCAGGCTCAATAATCGCCATACGGTTATCTGGATCAATACTAATAATCTTGTTCATGCGCTCTAATGACAACGCGACACCTCCAGCCTCAGGCACACTACCACCCGCAGTACCTGTTCCACGTCCGCGTGGCACTACAGGTATTGTGTGTGTGATACATAGATTGATCACCGCCTGCACTTCATCAACATTGAGAGGGAAAACCACGGCAATTGGTGCGTGAAACATACGTGAGTTATCGTATGCATACGCATAGCAATCTACTGGGTCGGTGTAGACCCTTTCTTTGGGCAATAGCTGCGCTAGCTTGAGTAGAAAATCAGAATTTGGCATTCAATATCTTTTTTGAAATCATTATCTTTTCTTGATATATAAGTCAGTAATCGTGCCTTCTTTCATCTCTGCCGCAAAACACACGGTTTCAGAAAGTGTCGGATGGGCATGAATAGTCAAACCTAAATCATGTGCATCAGCGCCCATTTCAATGGCTAGCACTGCTTCTGCCAATAACTCACCTGCATTTACGCCAACGATACCTGCGCCAATTAAGCGATGCGTCGTTTTATCGAAAATTAATTTAGTAGTGCCCTCAGTGCGCGCTACTGCAATCGCACGGCCACTGGCCGCCCAAGGGAATGAAGTTTTTACGTACTCAATTCCCTTGGCTTTTGCTTCAATTTCAGTCACGCCTGCCCACGCAATTTCAGGGTCTGTGTAAGCGACTGATGGAATCGCAAGCGCTTGGAATTCGACCTTATGCCCTGCAATTACTTCAGCAGCTACTTTGCCCTCATGCGTTGCTTTATGGGCTAGCATAGGTTGCCCAACAATATCGCCAATCGCAAAAATATGTGGCACGTTTGTACGCATTTGTTTATCTACTGCAATAAAGCCACGGTCATCTACCGCAACGCCAGCAAGTTCTGCCGCGATGTTTTTACCATTTGGGCGACGGCCAATAGACACTAATACGCGGTCGTAAACTTGAGATTCTTTAGGTGCCTGCCCTTCCTCAACACCTTGGCCCTCAAAACTCACATGAATACCGTCTTTTTTGGCTTCCATTTTTCCTACTTTGGTCGATAGCATGATTTTTTCAAAACGCTTTTCCATGCGTTTTTGTAGCGGACGCACCAAATCACGATCGCAGCCTTGCACTAGGCCATCAGTAAATTCGACAACGCTTACTTTACTACCTAAAGCGTCGTACACCGTACCCAATTCTAACCCAATAATACCACCACCAATCACCAATAGTTTTTTAGGGATATCGTCTAACTTCAAAGCACCTGTTGAATCCATGATGCGGTCATCTTCAGGCGCACCTGGGAATTTGGTTGCCTGCGAGCCTGCCGCGATAATCATGTTATCAAAAGAAACTGTAGTTACTTTGCCATCAGCCGCAACCACAGCAATTTGATTAGCGCTGGTAAATTTACCAATGCCTTGCACGGTAGTCACTTCACGTTGCTTAGCCATTTGCGCTAAACCGCCAGTCAATTTAGCGACCACATCGTTAGCTTTCCAGTTACGTAATTGTTCAAGGTCAATATTTGGCGCACTGAAACTTACACCATGATGCGCAGTTTCTTCAGCCTCGGTGATGACTTTAGCCGTATGCAACAATGCTTTAGATGGAATGCAACCTACGTTGAGGCATACGCCACCCAAGGTTGAGTAACGCTCAATTAACACCACTTTTTTGCCTAAATCAGCCGCGCGGAATGCCGCTGTATATCCCCCAGGGCCAGATCCCAACACTACAACTTCAGCATGAATATCTGCCTGTTGAAACGTCTGACTCGCCACAACTGTGTTGACTGCGTCGCTCGTCGTTTGTCGTACATTTTGTACTGCCTGCGCAACTCGCTCCTTATCGCCTTGTACTGCCTTCGCATCTGATACAACTGTTGGAATTATGGCAGCAGCTGTAGCTTCGAGCTCTAAAATCAGCGTGCCTTTAGCAATCTTATCGCCTACTTTTACTTTTAGCGATTTCACAGTTCCGGCATGTGATGACGGAATATCCATAGACGCTTTATCTGATTCCACTGTAATCAATGAATCATCAAAAGCAATCACATCACCAACTGTTACCAATACTTCAATTACATCTACGCTTTCAAAGTTACCGATATCTGGCACTAACACTTCCACTACATTACTCATGCGCATCCTTTGCTATAACTTAAATCATAAAGCCATTAATTTAGCAGTAATTTTAGCATCAAACGTAGCATTTCTATCTCAAATATGGCGCTATTCTGTCATCATGCTTCGACAGATGGATTGAATTCGGTTTTGCAATTAGTTAAGTTTTACTAATCAGGTAGTATGATTTGGCAATAAAAACAATTAAACAGCATTAGCTAAAGGACTTTCATGTCGTTTCCAAAAGCCGCGTTACAGTTCATTAAAATGATTATTAGCAAGCTTTGGCAACAGTTGTGTGGTTTATTGAATTTTTTCTTTGGCTAAGTAGATTACAAAGCCCCTAGCTGGATGAAATGGTGCGGCACTCAACTCCTGACACTTCGTAACACTGTTTATCAAAACCCTACAAAATGCCTAGGTGTTATTGCACTTATTATTGGGCTTGGCATAGGCGCATGGCAAGGCTTGCTGTGGTACCAAGCGCGCCCACAACCCGTAAGGGTAAAAGTCACGGTAAAAGTGCCAACATGAACTGTGATTGAAGAAAATCTGCCGCCGAATCTTTTAGTGATTAGTTTTGATCATTCGGTAGTGCCTATTGAGTTGGTAGGCAAAGTCGCGACTGATGGCATTACTGTGATGCCGAAAATAATAGGTGAGTGGAAATGGTCTGCTGAAAATGAACTCACTTTTTAGCCAAAAGCCGATTGGCCAGTAGGTGAAAATATCTGGTTAGCTTTAGTAATAAAGCCTTTACGCCTAAAACTTTATTGGATAGCTTGGAGCTAGAATTCACTGCGACCATTTCTAATAGCGAGTTTTATCAAGATCAATTAATCCTGCGATGAAAAAAGCAGTGGTGAATCTTAACTTTAGTCACCCAGTAGATGCAGCGAAACTTGAGAAAGCATTACACTTAAAATGCGCGGCACTAAAAAAAGTCTGCTTGATTTTGCCAAAATCACCACACCATATGTAGTGAGTTAGGACAAGCTTAAATTGAATGCCTATATCCACTCAGCCCCACTTAGCATTCCCGCCGATGATAGCGTGTCAGAAGTGAGTATTGATAAAGGCTTATGAAGTGAGCGTGGTGGTAAAGCTTTTGAAACTGCGCTGCATCAAGACGTTAATATACCTGGGCTTTATAGTTTAAATATCAACGAAGTGAGCCCTACCGTTGTTTCTAACGAACAAAATGAGCCTGAGCAAATTTTAATATTAAACGCCTCAGCCGCTGTGCATGAAAAGAGGTGGCGAGCCATATTTGCGCTTGAGTATTGCCACGCAACAAACCCAACAGGACGCCAGAAGAATTTAAGTACCCACACGTTTGGAATACTCAGGAAGTAACGACTGCGATAATGGCTGAAAACGGAAAACTTAGCTTAGAAGCTATTCCTGCTGAACGTGAGAATATTGAAACGCATTCATTCAAATATAAAGCCAAAGTTGGTCGCTATATTTACGTGCAAATTGATAAAGGCTTAAAATCATTTGGTGGTTATCAATTAGGCAAAACTAGTCAACACATTTTACAAGTACCGCCCTTCCCAGCTGAAGTCAAAATTTTAAGCCGAGGTTCTTTATTAGCCTTGCGTGGCGAACGCAAAGTTGCCAAATTAACGCGCGATTTACCAAGTGTACAAATGTAGATTGTCCGAATTTTGCCAGGTCAATTGCAACACTATATTTCACAAACGAATGGTAATTTTTCCAACCCAGAATTTAATGGTTATATCGATTCTGACAATTTAAGCGAGCGCTTTGAACGTAATATTCCATTGCATTTAGAGCCCGGCAAAGCACACTATGAAGCGCTTGATTTAACGGAATATTTAAGCAAAGGCAGCGAAGATAAGCGCGGCGAGTTTTTGCCGACTGTACGTGGCTATAAACCGACTAAAGAAGAAACCAATAATGAAGAAGTAGTAGATGAAAATGCTGAGGCTATCACACAGAATCCAGAAAAATTTTTCGATAAACGCATAATTTTAGTCAATGATTTAGGGGCTAATAGCCAAAAAAGTATTTGACAGTAGCCAAGTGGTTTATGTGCAGTCTATTTACACTGGCTTGCCTGTTGGTGGTGCGACGGTAGAAGTAATTGCTAAAAATGGTGCGGCAGTCTTTAGCCAAACAACTGATGCGAACGGGCGAGTAAGTTTTGCTAAATTAGATGGTTTAAAACGTGAGCGTTCGGCTATTTTGTACATCGTGAAAAAAGCGGGTGATTTAAGCTTTTTACCGATTAACCATTATGATAGAAATTTAGACTATTCTCGATTTGATGTAGGCGGTGTTGCAAATGCTGCCACTTCATACAGCTTGAATGCTTACCTACTTTCTGACCGCGGCATTTATCGCACTAGCGACACGATGCATATTGGCGTGATTGTTAAAACAGCGACTTGGGCAAAAACTCTAGACGGCTTGCCATTAGAAGCTGAGATTCTAGACACACGTGGCTTAAACGTTAAAAAACAAGCACCTACGATTAGGCGCTGGCGGATTTAATGAGCTGAAGTATAAAACCCTAGAAACATCGCCTAATGGTACTTACACAGTTAATGTTTACTCGGTAAAAGATAATAACCCCTACCAGCAATTAGGTTCTGTTTCAATGAAAGTATA
>JAYTHN010000289.1:0-12426 GCA_043732505.1 Methylotenera sp. | reverse complement strand
GAATGACGGAGTATCAATATGAAACTTGTGATTTTGGATAGAGACGGCGTTATCAACCAAGACAGTGCCAATTTCATTAAAAATCCAAATGAATGGATTCCGATTGTGGGTAGTTTAGAAGCGATTGCTCTGCTAAACCAATCAGGGTTTCGAGTCGCACTCGCTACCAACCAATCTGGCATAAGTCGCGGCTTGTTTGATATGGCGACACTCAATAGCATTCACGACAAAATGAACCGCGAATTAGCGCATGTGGGTGGGCGCATTGATGCACTATTTTACTGCCCACACTCGGCAGTTGATCATTGCGATTGCCGTAAACCTAAAACGGGCATGATAGAAGAAATAGGCAAGCGTTTTTCGGTAGAGTTAAATGAAGTTGCTGCAGTAGGTGACTCGTTACGTGATTTAATCGCTTTTGCTAATGCAGGATGCCAGCCTATATTAGTGCGTACAGGTAAGGGTGAGGAAACGTTAGCGGCTTCCCAAACACAAACTGATAAAGCGATGCCAGCTAATACTTGGATATGTGCGGATTTAAGTGAATCTGTTCAGCGCATCATCACGGAGTATGCATAAGTTTGATGACGTTTATTGCACTTCTCATCAATAAAAAATATTAGTCTTATGTTAATACTAAGCTCACTTATTTTCACGATTGGTCAGTGGTTATTTACACCAATCTTTACTGTTGTTGCCTTACTCACTTTTCCATTTTCACGTATTACGCGTAATAAAATCATCAGCCTTTGGGCGCGCACCATGTTGTGGTGGTTGCGCGTTACTTGCAATATCACCTATCAATTAAAAGGTGCAGAAAACATCCCTGCTTCGCCATGTGTGATTCTCGCTAAACATCAATCTGCTTGGGAAACTCTTGCATTTCAGTTAATTTTTCCACCGCAAGTGTATGTGATGAAGCGAGAGTTACTTTGGATACCATTTTTTGGTTGGGGGTTGGCGATGACCTCCCCTATCGCAATCAATCGCGGCGCTGGTCGAGAGGCTTTAAACCAGTTAGTTAAATTAGGTAAGGAACGCTTAGCCTGCGGTCTATGGGTAGTTGTGTTTCCAGAAGGTACGCGCATAGCTCCTGGCGAACAGAGCAGATTTCACATTGGTGGTGCTTGGCTTGCCAGCGGCGCAAAGGCTACGGTGCTACCAGTAGCGCATAATGCAGGCCTACATTGGGCAAAAAATACAATGCTGAAGCGCCCTGGTGTGATTACTGTCAGCATCGGTAAGCCATTTGATAGTGCTCACTTAAAACCAGATGCGGTCAACATACAAGCTGAAGCTTGGATTAATGCTGAAATGGTCACGTTAGACTTATGAGTCACACGCTTACATTACCTTCTGGCGATCAACTACATTATCAGCTTGAACGCCGCCAGCGCCGTACGGTAGGGCTGAAAATCACTGCAACAGGCTTAGTGATTCATGCGCCAAAACGCATTACGCTACCCTTAATTGAAAGTATCATTGCAGAGAAATCTGACTGGATACGCAAAAAACTAGCGGCACTTAGTACGAATAAAATTCCAAATTTGCAATGGCAGGATGGTGAGCAGCTTTTATTACTAGGCAATAAAATCATCCTAGATATTCAGCATGATATTCGCACTAAAGCAGTGGCATATGAGCCTGGCTTTTTACAAATAGCGATGCCAAATCATGAAGACCAAACGGCCGTCGAGCATAAGGTCGTTCAATGGTATAAAAAACAAGCACTCACTGACTTTGCCAGACGTTTAGAGATTTTTTCAACTAAATTAGGCGTTGACTTTGCATCGCTTACTTTGTCCAACGCGCAGTCTCGCTGGGGCAGCTGTAATAGCCTCAAAGAGATTCGGCTTAATTGGCGCTTATTGCAAGCGCCACCGCACATTATCAATTATGTCGTTTGTCATGAACTAGCCCACTTAAAAGAGATGAATCATTCACCTAGATTTTGGGTAGAAGTGGCTAGTATTTTCCCAGACTACAAACTTGCTAAAAAAGAGCTTAAAGCTTTATCACCAATGTTACACCGCATGTAAAGTGTAGACTGAATATCACAGCATTGTTTTCAAAGTATCGTTTTAACGTCATTTGCAATATCAGCAGGTCTTTCGCCATATTCTAGATAAAGTCTAATCTTGCCGTTTTTATCAAAGGCATATGCACCAGCGCTATGGTCAATGGTGTAATCACTTCTGCCTTTTGATTCCACTTTTTTTGAATATACTTTAAAGTTGGTCGCTGTTGCTGCCACTTCTTGTTCTGTGCCACGTAATCCAATGAATCGCTCATCAAACGCTGGCACAAATTTAGCCAAAACCTCTTGAGTATCACGTGTAGGATCTAAGGTAACAAACAACACTTGCAACTCATCTGCACGACTGCCTAGCATTTTCATGGTCTGTTTCAAATCAGCCATGGTCGTTGGGCAAACATCTGGGCAGTGCGTATAGCCAAAAAACAAAATTACAGCTTTTCCCTTAAAGTCACCCATAGTGCGAGACTTACCAGTGTGATCTGTTAAACTTAAGTCTTGTGCAAAATCTGCTCCTGTAATATCGGTTGCAACTGTTTTAGCAGCCTCTACAACAGGATTACATGCAACCAAAACACCTACGAATAACACCATCCATAAATATCGCATGACGAAACTCCAATCAACTTTAATCTCAACTTAATACAATATTTAATTTTAACATGACACAAGAATTCCAACCTTTAGTTTACAATATTGTTTGCATATAATTCTTTTGTAAATTTGTTTAATAAGGCAACAAAATGGCAATTCCAACCTCAATGGCAGACCGCGACGGCGTTATTTGGTATGACGGCAAAATGGTAAACTGGCGCGATGCTACTACTCACGTTCTAACACACACGCTACATTATGGAATGGGCGTTTTTGAAGGCGTGCGTGCCTACAAAACTGACAAAGGCACTGCCATTTTCCGCTTAAAAGAGCATACAGACCGATTGTTTCGATCTGCCCACATTTTGCAAATGAAAATGCCTTTTACCAAAGAAGAGATGATGGAAGCGCAAAAAGCAGCTGTGCGCGAAAATAATCTGGAATCAGCTTACATGCGCCCAATGTGTTTTTACGGTGCAGAAGCGATGGGCATCTCTGCTAAAACGCTGTCAACGCATGTAATCGTTGCTGCTTGGAAGTGGGGCGCGTATATGGGCCAAGAGGCTTTAGATAACGGCATTAGAGTGAAAACGTCTTCATTCTCACGCCACCATGTGAACATCACCATGTGTAAAGCCAAAGCGAACGGCAATTACATGAACAGCATTTTAGCGCACCAAGAGGCAGCGTTAGATGGTTATGATGAAGCACTATTATTAGACGTAGATGGTTTTGTAGCTGAAGGTTCAGGCGAAAATATATTCATCGTTCGTAACGGTAAACTTTATACGCCAGATTTAACCAGCGCGCTTGAAGGTATCACACGTGATACGATTGTTCAATTAGCAGGTGAAATTGGTCTGCAAGTAATAGAAAAGCGTATCACACGTGATGAAGTCTATTCAGCCGATGAAGCATTCTTTACAGGCACAGCTGCAGAAGTTACTCCGATTCGCGAATTAGATCGTCGTGACATTGGTACAGGTACAGCAGGCCCAATTACTAAGCAATTACAAAAAATGTTCTTTGATGTAGTGACTGGAAAATCACCTAAACATGTGGATTGGTTGAGTTTAGTTTAAAATCTTACACTGTCACTTAGTGGTTCACTTCATTCCGTACTCTAGTGTGTAATGACGGACTTAAGATAATTTGGTCAGAATTCAATGTAATATTTTTTATAAGCAGAAAACCATGTCTGAATCGAAAAGCAATATTATTGAAGTCTCAGCAAAAGACCTGCCACTGCACTGCCCAACAGCTGATATAGCATTATGGTCATCTCACCCACGCGTGTTTTTAGATATTGTTGAGACAGGACAAGTTTCTTGCCCTTACTGCGGAACTAAGTACAAATTGAAAGAGGGTGAAGTGTTTCTTCATCATTAATAGTGAAATATAAAATTTATTAATTTTTAAAAAAAGTTTATATTTTGGCAATGCAATCTCAATAAAACTAAAGCGCCTGTTAACAAACAGGCGCTTTATATAAAGCGCAACTAATTACACTGTGAGCTTTTTAAGATGGAACGCGTCTTAATTGCATCCTCATCTAGAGTCATCAATTTATTTCTTTTCATTCGCCTCGTTTTTAATCGCTGCGCCACCTTTTTCAATATCTTTTCCTGCACCTTCAACTGTGTTACAGCCTGTCATTGTTGCCATCACACCTGCCATAAATAAAGTTACTAATAATGATACAAATGCTTTTTTAAACATGGTAAATCTCCTGATAGCTAATAGAAATTGCTGATAAATTAATCGAGTTTTAATCTAAAACTACTTTTAAAATCTCTACTCATTATTATACGCTCCAAGTGCATAATATTCTGTGCGATAACGCACAGAGCAAAAAATATTAGTGTTTATAAAACATTAATTTTTGCTGGCTTACCCCACAAATCTTTAATGACTAGCGCGGCTTTAGGGAATACGCTATTAGTCCAAAAATCTATTTTAGCTGTTTGGCTTGATGCGATTACCAATAAATCAAATGCTTCTAATCGATGTTTAAGCTGATTCGCCACCGCTGCACCTGTATCAATCAATACTACATTAGGCCCAACGATCTTCTCAATTAATGGCCTGACAAATGGGTAATGTGTACAGCCTAAAACAATCGTATCGGCACCTTCATCTAATAATGGCTGACAATATTGTTTCACTAATTTAATCGTATTATTTGTATCTAATTCACCGCGCTCAATACATTCCACTAAACCGATGCAAGCCTCTGAAATAACTTCTACATTACGACCATGACTTTCTAGCAATGCAGCAAACTGTGCGCTTTTAAGTGTGCCTACCGTAGCCAATATGCCAATAATTCCATTTTTAGTAGCAGCAGCTGCAGGCTTAACAGCAGGCTCCATGCCAATAATAGGCAAACTATATTTTTCACGCATCGCATCAATTGCCGCTGCAGTAGCGGTGTTACATGCCACAACTAGTGCTTTTACATCTTGTGCGATTAAAAAATCTGCGATTTTGAAGCAGCGCGATTGAATTTGTTCAGGAGTTTTGTTGCCATAAGGTGCGTACTTACTATCTGCCACATAACACAATGCTTCATGCGGCAATAGTGAGTGAATATGTTTTAAAACTGAGATGCCGCCCACGCCTGAATCAAGCACGCCTATTGGTTTATTAGCTATTAATCTAGTAGATTGATTCATGGTTTGTACGCACATTGCAAGGGCGTCATCAGTTACAATAGTTGGATTATAGGCTAGCAAGTAGCTTAACCACATAATAAAAGGGTATCAATATGGGCAACAGACTTAGTAAAATTTACACGCGTACTGGCGATAACGGTACGACTGGTTTGGGCGATGGTAGTCGCATCAACAAAGACAGCTTGCGCGTAGGTGCAATGGGCGATGTTGACGAATTAAATTCAGTCATCGGCATGATGCTGACTGAGGCGGTACCAGATATTTTAGTGGAAACACTCGTACAAATTCAGCATGATTTGTTTAATTTAGGTGGCGAAATTTGTATTCCCGGTTATGTCATTTTGCAACAATCTCGTATTGATGATTTAGAAAAGGCGATTGACACACTAAATGACGACTTAGCGCCATTGAAGGAATTTATTCTACCTGGTGGCACTAAAACAGCGGCTTATTGCCACCTTGCACGTACGGTTTGCCGCCGTGCGGAGCGTAAGCTGATTGAGTTACATCGCAGTGAAGCTGTCACCGATATCTCGTTAAAATATTTAAATCGTTTATCAGATTTGTTGTTTGTGATGTGCCGTGCTATTAATAAAGAAGCTGGCGTGAGCGATGTATTGTGGAAAAATGAGCGCGCTTAAATGAATTGAAGTTTGCAATCAATCTACTTTTCAGCGCAATTGGTTTTAAATGTAAAACTACACATTAACGGCTATCAAGTTATAATTTCACCATGATTAAAAAACTGCTAGATAGAATTTTTAAACCCAAAAGCACCCCAGCCAATCAAGCTAAGGCTGAGGCTGCTAATCCGAAAAAAATGCAGTCAATTCGCTCTTTTATCAGCACCAAAAAAACGACCCTTAAAAAAACAAACATAGCCTCAAATAGTGCACTCACGATATCGTTTAAAACCCATAAAATTGATCGCAACCTATTAAGTAGTGCAGCGCTTAAAACCACTGATGGCTTGCAAAAAGAAGGTTTTGATGCTTATATCGTAGGCGGTGCAGTGCGTGACCTACTGCTGAAACGCATTCCTAAAGATTTTGATGTTGCTACTAACGCCACGCCTGAAGAAGTTAATCACGTATTTAGGCGTTCACGCATTATTGGCCGCAGATTCAGGCTTGTACATGTATTGTTTGGTGACGAAACCATTGAAGTTTCTACGTTTAGAGGTAGCCATCTTGAAGAAAGCGGCGATTCTAAAGGCGACTCTAAAGTGACTGATTCTGGCAGAATCATTCGCGATAATGTATTTGGCTCAATCGTTGATGACGCTATAAGGCGCGACTTTACTGCAAATGCGCTGTATTACGACCCCGCTAGTCAAGAAGTGTTAGATTTTCACAATGGATTTGCCGATATTCAAGCAGGTATTTTGCGCATGATAGGCAAGCCAGAAACGCGTTATGCAGAAGACCCTGTACGTATGTTGCGCGCGGTAAGATTATCAGCAAAATTAGGCTTAAAAATTGAGCCTGCCACGCAAGCACCTATAGCAAAAATGACAGATTTATTGCAAGACGTGCCCCCTAGCCGCTTGTTTGATGAGATGCTTAAATTGTTTTTGTCAGGCCATGCAATGGAGAGCGTAAGTGCATTGCGTGAGCAACATTTACACCATGGTCTATTACCGATGCTAGATGTAGTGCTTGAACAACCGATGGGTGAGCGTTTTGTAATGCTGGCATTACAAAATACGGATGATCGAATATTATCTGGCAAGTCAGCCAACCCTAGCTTTTTGTTCGCGACTTTACTTTGGCATGAAATGCTCACCGCATGGGAAAAATTCAAAGCCGACGGTCAACATGCCATTCCTGCATTGCATATGGCAATGTCTGAGGTGATTGCAACACAAGCTGAGAAGCTAGCCATCCATAACCGCTACACGGCTACCATGAAAGAGATTTGGGGCTTACAGCCACGCTTTGAACAACGTTCTGGTAAGCGTCCTTTTGGGTTACTCACGCATCCGCGTTACCGTGCAGGTTATGACTTTTTACTCTTGCGCTGTGAATCTGGCGAATTACCCATGGAAATCGGTGAATGGTGGGCGACTTTTGCGAATGCAGAAGGCGATGCACGCGGAGCCATGCTACAAGCAGATACCACACCAAAAAAGCGTAAACGTAAAAGTCGTAAAAAAACTGGCGCTACAGATGCAGCAAGTGCTTAGCTTTTCGTATTGATAAGCACATAAACCCACATGAATCAAGCTTTCGTCGCGCTGGGTAGCAATTTAGCGGATCCAATCATGCAGGTGCGAGCAGCGTTTTCTGCATTAGAAAAAATCCCTCAAACGCATGTTATTAAAAAATCATCTTTATACCGAACAGCGCCTATTGGTTATGATGCAGAGACATTAAAACAAGTGCCTGATTTTATTAATGCAGTGGTTGAACTTGAAACGGATTTAGAGCCGCTGGCATTATTAGACGCACTATTCGATATTGAGAATAATGCTGGGCGACAGCGGCCTTACCTGAATGCCCCGCGTGTACTGGACTGTGATTTATTGCTGTACGAAAATATAATACTGAATAGTCAAAAACTAACGCTGCCACACACGCGCATGCACATGCGTGGTTTTGTTTTATTACCATTATTTGAAATTGCACCACAGCTATCACTACCAAATCATGGCAAAATAGCACAGTTGATTAACGCCGACCTCACGACTGGCGTTACAAAATTATCGTCATAAAAAATATAAGTATAAAAGTCAGATGAGCATATTTAACAAATACCCATATATTGTCGTTGAAGGGCCTATTGGTAGTGGCAAGACCACATTTGCACGCATGCTGGCAGATAAGTTTCCTGTGGATTATCTTTCAGAAAAAGCGGAGAGCAACCCTTTCTTACCGCGTTTTTACCAAGATGCGCAACGCTATGCTTTGCCTACCCAACTGTTCTTTTTGTTTCAGCGTGCAAACCAGATTAAGGATTTAAGTCAGCGGGATATGTTTGCCAAACCCATTGTTGCGGATTTCTTTTTAGAAAAAGACCCAATCTTTGCACGCTTGAATTTAGACGATGAAGAATATGCGCTTTATCATCAAATTTATCAGCATTTACATATCAAAGCCTCAAAACCTGACTTAGTGATTTACTTGCAAACCCCAATAGACGCGCTTGTAGCACGCGTGGAAGAACGTAATGTTAGTTATGAGCAGGATATTCCACGTGAATATTTAGAGCGCCTGACAAATGCCTATAGTGAGTTTTTTCATAATTATGATGCCTCACCCATATTGATTGTTAACAACGAAAAACTCAATCTATTGAAAAATGCTAATTTGGCAAATAATGCCAATAATGCTAACTACGCAAATAACCAAAGCGCTTTAGATTTACTGATCACCAGAATTGGTCAAATTAAGGGCCAGCGCGAGTTCTTTAATCCGAACTTTGATTAAGCTAGACATTGAGTTAAACAATGACATTATCTGAACTTCAATTAAAAGCATCAGCTAGCGAAAAAATTGTTATGCTTACTTGCTATGACTCGACTTTTGCCAAGCTTTCAGAAGCGGCGGGAGTAGAGATGCTGCTCGTTGGTGATTCATTAGGCATGGTATTGCAAGGTGCGGAAAATACACTGAATGTCAGCATGCATCATATGACATACCATACCAAAAATGTGGCGGCAGGCGCACTTAACACTTTTATAGTCGCAGATATGCCGCTTGGCAGTTACGAACATGACAACGAAGCAGCTTATAAAAATGCAGTTTGGTTAATCAAATCTGGCGCCCACATGGTCAAATTTGAAGGCGGCGGAGATAGAGTGGGCACGGCGAAATACTTAATCGAACGCGGCATTCCAGTCTGTGCGCACTTAGGATTTACGCCACAATCGGTGAATCAACTGGGCGGTTACAAGATTCAAGGTAAAACAGACGAAAGTGCAAAAAAAATCATGGCTGATGCGAATGCCATGAGTGAAGCTGGCGTCAGTTTTGTGTTACTTGAAATGGTGCCTGCAGCGCTCGCCAAAACAATCACAGCAAGTATCCAGGCGCACACTATTGGCATTGGTGCAGGAGTAGATTGCAGTGGTCAAGTATTGGTGCTGCAAGATTTGCTAGGGATTTATACAGGGGCTGCTAACAAGAATGCTGGTAATTTCAAATGTCCTAAATTCGTACGCAACTTTCTAAAAGACACTAACAGCATACAAGCCGCGGTTGAAGCGTATGTAGTCGCTGTTAAAAATAAAACTTTTCCTGCCCTTGAGCATAGCTACTAAATACTGACAGATGCAAATCATTCAAACCGTTGCCGAGTTAAGAAACGCGCTTAAAAACCAAGCCAATATTGCTTTTGTACCAACCATGGGCAATTTGCATGCAGGTCACATACACTTGGTTGATATTGCAATGCAGCATGCAGCATGCGTGGTGGTCAGTATCTTTGTGAACCCATTACAGTTTGGTGCGAATGAAGATTTAGCCTGCTATCCACGCACTTTAGAGGCAGATTGTAAAAAGTTAAGTGCAGCTGGTGCAAGTTTTGTTTTTGCGCCTAGTGTGGAAGAAATGTATGTTGATTTTGATGGTAAAAATCTAAATCAAACCATGACGATTAACCCACCAGCAATAGCCGATGGGCTCTGTGGCGCAAGTAGGCCAGGGCATTTTGCGGGCGTTGCTACCGTGGTGATGAAGTTATTCAATATCGTGACACCTAACTTTGCCGTGTTTGGTAAAAAAGACTTTCAGCAATTATTTATGATTCGCGAATTAGTAAAACAATTTAATTTGCCTATCACCATCATTGCCAGCGAAACGATTCGTGAAGATAATGTTTTAGCGATGAGCTCACGGAATGGTTATTTGACTGAAACGCAAAAACTAGAAGCTGTTAAACTACAACAAGCATTGAAAAGTATCGCAACAAAAATCCAACAAGGCGACATTGATTTTGCTGCGCTAACCCTGCAAGCCACACAAAAATTGAATAACGGTGATTGGCTGGTAGATTACATTTCAATCTGTTCCGCAAGCACTCTGATGCCAGCAGAAGCTCATGACAAGGCATTGGTGATATTAGCCGCGGCTAAAATCGGCAATACCCGACTTATTGATAATATCGAATTAACCAGATAACTCACCCAGATTAAGGCGCAAAACCTTTTTCTAACCTATACACTCCTGCACTAATTACAACAAACCAGCGATCTAGTTATGCATGCACAAATGCCCTAGTTCTTGCGATAATACGGTCATCACAATAGAGATATTTTCTTGGGAGCTTTGCTAAATAACAGACTTTGAGTTCACTTTTTTAGTGATTTTTAAGTAGTTATAATGTGAACAAACTACATGTTAAGTTACTATAAACCTTTGTTTACACTATAATACTGTTTTATTATTAATAGGTTAAGCGCCATGCAAAAAACGATGCTTAAATCTAAGCTGCACCGTGTACATGTAACACATAGCGAGCTTCATTATGAAGGTAGCTGTGCGATTGATGAAGCCTTGCTAGACGCAGCTAACATTCGTGAATACGAAAAAATTCATCTTTATAACGTTACAAATGGTGAACGCTTTAGTACCTATGCAATTCGTGCTGAACGTAATTCAGGCATTATTTCTGTGAACGGCGCAGCCGCACATAAAGCTAATCCTCAAGATATTTTGATTATTGCTAGCTATGCCAATTACAGCGAACTTGAACTTGAAAAGTTCCACCCCCAACTTGTGTATGTGGACAGTGACAACCGCATACAATCTCAACGCAACGCAATTCCAGCACAGGCCGCATAAATGACCACAGATTTAGATGTAGTAAATTCAGACGCAAACTATTTAGAAGTAATGAAAATTGCCGTGGTTGATGCGATTGAAGACATTAAAGGCTTTGATATCACCGTGATGGATGTGCGCAAGCTCACCAGCATGACGAGTTACATGATTGTTGCTTCAGCAACGTCAAGCCGTCAAGCCAAATCAATCGCCGATAACGTACGTGAAAAGCTTAAAGAAAAAGGCTATTCGATCCGCGGTACAGAAGGTGAAAAAGAAGGTGAATGGGTATTAGTCGATTTAAATGATATCGTCGTTCACATTATGGTACCTACTACCCGCGCCTACTATAATCTTGAGCAATTATGGGGTGAAGCTGAAAATCGCCGTGGTCATATCAAGGCTGATTAATTTAGATTTAAACTGACCGTCATATCCGCAGAGTTAATAGGTGAAACTACGAATTGTCTCTGTCGGCCGTAAAATGCCAAGTTGGGTTGAAACTGCTTGTGCTGAATATATCAAGCGCATGCCACGCGAAGCTTCTGTTGAAATCATCGAAATCAAACCTGAGAAACGCGCGGCTGGTAATAGTACCGATAATATTCAACTCATTGAAGCTAAACGTATTCTAGATGTTATTGGTAAAGACTATTTAATTGCTTTAGACGAGCGCGGACAGGAAGTCACGACCTTGCAGCTTGCCGAAAAGTTTAAAGACTGGCAATCATCAGGTAAAGATATTGCACTGGTTATCGGCGGCGCTGACGGCTTGCATGCTTCTATCAAACAAAAAGCTGATTGGCTTTGGGGCTTATCTAAACTCACATTACCTCATGCGATGGTGCGCATAATTCTAGCTGAGCAACTTTACCGTGCCCATTCTGTCATTACCGATCATCCTTATCATCGCGAATAAAATCAAAAAATGCAATATCACAAATCTTTAGTCTGGTTTAGACGCGACTTACGCGATTACGACCATGCGGCGCTCTATCACGCCCTTAAAATATCAAGCCAAGTATATTGCGCATTTATATTTGATACGGATATTCTCGATCAATTGCATGACAAACATGACCGGCGTGTTGAGTTTATTTGGGAAAGTGTGCGTGAGTTAAAAGCAGCACTCATAGCCAAAGGTAGCGATTTAATCGTGCTATATGGTCGTGCTGAGCACGAAATTCCACAACTTGCCCATCATCTAGGTGTGCAGGCAGTGTTTGTGAATCACGATTATGAGCCAAGTGCGATAGCTAGAGATGCGCATGTGGTAACTCAACTTAAACAAAATAATATTGCGTTTCAGCATCACAAAGATCATGTGATCTTTGAAAAGGATGAAGTACTCACTATGGCT
>JAYTHN010000288.1:0-1081 GCA_043732505.1 Methylotenera sp. | reverse complement strand
GCCCTTGGCGAGCTAGTGGCCTATTAGGTTTAGCGTTAGGTATTGGTTTTTTATCTGATGGCCTAATACCGCTGCTGATACTATTGAGTACTAGTTTTATACTGCCAATATTTTTCAGCACTTGGCGCACACAAAGCTTTGCCAAGGTATTGGGTACAGCACTTTTAATTACTACGCCATTAATAAGTGCTTGGATAGTAATGCTTTATTTTCATTCACCAACATTACTGAATAATTGGTGGAATCTAAGCCTGGCAAATTTTAGTCAGGCTGATCAACTCAATCATTTGTACTTTATACGCATTTTAATTTGGTATGCCTGGCCTGCGCTACCTTTGGCACTGTGGGGTTTATGGCACTATCGTCAACAGCTTCTGGTTAAACCAAAATTTCAACTCATCATTGTCTTTTTTATTTGTACTTTATTATTTCTAAGTATAGGGGCGGCGTCTAAAGACATCAATGCATTACCTTTGCTCTTGCCTCTTGTTGCACTTGGCGCAGGCAGTGTAGAGCATCTAAAGCGTGGCGCCGCAGCCGCTTTAAACTGGTTTGGTATCATGTTGTTTGGCTTGATTGGTGGGCTTATTTGGTTAGGCTGGATCGCTATGATGACAGGTTATCCAACTAAAATAAAAGAACGCATGCAATTTCTTTCAGGTGCAAGCAATACAGACTTCAACTGGCTAGCATGTGCTGCTGCCATCTTGATTACCATCATCTGGGCTCTAGTCTGCCTACGCGCTAGGCAGACTAATAAATCTACAGTGACTAATTGGGCGGTTGGCATGACATTTGGCTGGAGCTTATTAATGACGCTTTGGCTACCGTTTATTGATTCCGCAAAAAGTTATCAACCTGTTTTTAGTAGTCTACAAAAATCTTTACCAAAAAAACATAGCTGTATCAATAGCTTAAACGTTGGTCAATCACAGATGATGTTAGTCAATTACTATACCAACATTAAATTACAACCATTTGAAACCACACAACGGTTAGATTGCAATTTGTATCTCATTCAAGATGATAGAGGTAGTGGGAAAATGCAACCAGGCCAGGAATGGAAGCTTAAGTGGAGTGG
>JAYTHN010000287.1:0-3932 GCA_043732505.1 Methylotenera sp. | reverse complement strand
AGGTATTCCTGAGTTAGGTTTAGGTTACTTGGGCGTTTCACTAGCTTTTGGCTTAACGGTAGTCACAATGGCATATGCCATAGGCCATATTTCAGGTTGCCATTTAAACCCTGCGGTATCCATCGGCTTGGAGGTAGGGGTAGGTTTAATTCAAAAGAGTTACCCGCTTACATCATCGCCCAAGTATTTGGGGCGGTATTAGCCGCTTTACTTATTCAATGTATTGCCAGCGGTATGGCTGTTTATACAGGCGGCTTAGCATCAAACGGCTTTGGCGTACACTCTCCCCACGCTTATAGTATGTGGGCAGGCTTTACCATTGAAGTAACCCTAACCGCGATGTTCTTGTTCATTATTATGGGTGCTACCGACCAACGTTCGCCAGCAGGTGAAGCGCCGCTAGCCATTGGCTTTACCTTGGCTTTAATCCACATGATTAGCATTCCTGTCACCAATACCTCAGTAAATCCAGCACTCAGTACAGGCCCAGCTTTAATTGAAGACGGTATCGCATTACATCAACTTTGGATGTTCTGGCTAGCGCCAATTATTGGCGCAGTGATTGGCGCACTCGTCTATAGATTTTTGAATACCAAAGACTAAACGGTTAGAATTTGAAAAATCGTATATTAAGAGCTCATGCCAATGGGCTGTTAATGGTAGTGAGTTTTTTAATCGCTACCGTTATAATGCCCGTATGGCTAAAAAACTATCTATAGAACGCATCATCCATAACCAAGGCTTTGGCGCACGCAAGCTTTGTCGCATTATGGTGTGGAATAATGAAATCACCGTCAATGGTCAACCTTGTGATGACCCGAGTACTGAATTTGAATTAGAAAACTTAAGTTACACCGTAAAAGGTGAAGCTTGGGAATACAGCGAAAAGTCATACTTAATGTTGCACAAACCCAGCAACTACGAATGCTCACACAAAACTCAGCACCACCCCACTATTTACAGCCTGCTGCCGCATCCATTGGTGGTAAGAGACGTGCAATGTATAGGCAGGCTAGATGAAGACACCACCGGCTTGATACTTATTTCAGACGATGGGCAGTTCATACACAAAATGAGCTCGCCAAAACACAAAGTACCTAAAGTCTATGAAGTCACCTGCAAACACGCAGTAGATGAGGCCCAAATCGCGCATATTTTAAAAGGCGTGCAACTGATTGATGAAGATGCCCCAATCGCAGCGCTTGAATGCACAAAAATCAGCGAAAACGTGATTCATATGACACTGGCAGAAGGCAAATACCACCAAGTAAAACGCATGGTCGCCGCCATTAGCAACCGCGTAGAAGGCTTGAAACGTATACAGATTGGTGAGTTAAAGTTGCCTGATGATTTGGCGGTGGGTGAATGGCGGTCGTTGACTGTGGATGATATGATGAAGTTAACGCCAAAATAAAAATTAAGATACTTTTAATAAAATAAATTAGTTAAAATAAATGATGAGGGAAAATTTTTTCGTTTTAATCACTCAGGTTATACACTTAATTTGATGTATATTTTATGTCAGCTAAATTAAGGAGCAATGCATGAGAGTCTCGAAAGGCGGAACAGATATGTTTTGCCCAGATTGCAAACAAACAACCACATGTAAGGCTTGGCCAGCAGCGCTGATAACCCTTTGACCCGAAAGACTATATGCAACGTATGTATTATACAAAACATAAAGACATAAATTGGTTTCAGCTTGGTCGTGAATGCTTATCTTGTGGGCACGACTTCGTTACAGCTGAAGTAGACATAG
This sequence comes from Methylotenera sp., assembly GCA_043732505.1. GTDB lineage: Bacteria > Pseudomonadota > Gammaproteobacteria > Burkholderiales > Methylophilaceae > Methylotenera. The sequence goes on along the minus strand of JAYTHN010000287.1, from coordinate 2,173 downwards.
AATTTTTAGAGGTGTTACTTGAGCTTCGTGATGCTCTGAGTTCAATCAAATCCAATGCCGAAACCTACATTCAAGAATCTGCAGCCGCATCCCAATCCTTATTAAAGCTTAGTGAATCTCTAAGCGTACTCAGAGCGTTAAGGGCGCAAAAGGCTAACCCCTCATTAAGCAGGGCTGGCTAAAGCGTGTCTTATATAAAATATTTGCGTCATTTTATAAATATTCATCCCAATAGTCTTACTTGCTTATTCCAACTTTGGATTTGCACTTGGTTGCGAGAAGACACTTAGCACGATTGATGTAAATGCTTGCGGGAAAATCGAAATGGACAAAATAGAGTTAGAATTAAATAAAGTTTATAGTCGTGCGCTAAAAAAGATGGATGCAATAAGTAAAGACCCATCCAATATCTCTGATAAATCAAATCTTAAAAATACCTTTAATTGACGCTCAACGATTTTGGGTTAAATTCAGACAGGCTGATTGCAATAAAACTTATACTTTTTGGTCTGATGGAACCTTCCGCGGAACTATGTATTTGTCCTGCATCGCGGATAGAGCCAATACGCGAATCAAAGATTTAAAAACATATGAAGAAACGTATTAAGTCATCATTCAAGCGTTGCTGCTGCCTGCGCTATTAATTCAAATACTAAGCGATAAAAACCCTATGGAAGTAGCAAAAGTATTCGCTCTGTTCGTACTCACCGCAATCGCTGAGATTGTTGGTTGCTATTTGCCTTATTTATGGCTTAAACAAGGTGGTTCAGTTTGGCTGCTTATCCCTTCGGCATTTAGCCTTGCCTTATTTGCTTGGTTGCTGACATTGCACCCAAGTGCTGCGGGACGCATCTATGCGGCTTATGGTGGCGTTTATATTGGTATGGCCATTATGTGGCTGTGGTTGGTTGAATCGATTAAACCGACGATTACTGATTGGATAGGTCTTTTAGTCTGCTTTATCAGTATGGCTATTATCATTTTTGGGGCTAAACATGCTTAATGCATCTAATACTCAGCGTACTAGTTTACATACAATGGTGCTGGTAATACTCACTGCTTTAGCATGGTCTGGTCTGTTATTGCAGCTGTGGTTATCACTGAATCTCGCTTTAGAAAATGGCAAATCTATAGGTATTGGTTTGATTGTCTATTTAGGCTTTTTCACGGTGTTAACGAATATCTTTGTCGCTTTGATACTCACTTACCAATTGGCACAATCTTTCAAACTAACGTCTAAAGAAAACTCAACCAGCCGTTTTTTTACGCATCCGCAAACAATGGTATGCGCGGCTACCAGTATTGTATTAGTCGGGTTAGGTTATCACTTTTTACTGCGCCACATTTGGAATCCGCAAGGTTTGCAGTGGCTTGTAGATGTGCAACTGCATTATGTGACACCCGTACTTTTCTGCCTATACTGGCTTTTTGCTCTGCCTAAGTCTGTGCTAGGCTGGTGGTCGCCATTACTGGCGTGTATTTATCCAGTAGGCTATTTTGTTTATGCATTAATCCGCGGTTCTGTATTGGGAGCTTACCCATATCCATTCATTGATGTAACTGCCATTGGTTACGGCTTAGCGCTTAGCAATGCATTTGGTTTATTGATTGTATTTATTTTAGTAGGCTTTGTATTGCTTGCGCTCGGTAAGGCAAACAGCCATTTTAAAGTGCGCTAATGCACATAGTGTAGGCGACTAAAGTATTATTATAGAAATTAGTAAACAGCCACAAATATAATGCGCTTAAGTAATGCATTACTATTTTTAATAGCGCATTTTATTTATTCTCGAAAGGCTACTCAATGGCAATAGGTTGGATTTCTTTATTAAGCGCATTGCCTTGGAAAGATGTCATCTCATCTGCTCCTGCAGTGGCGGATAGCGCCAAAAAGCTTTGGAATACGGTTACAAAAAAAGTGCCGTTGGAAAATAATCCTACATTTGAACTGACAGCAGGCGCTAGCACTGATAGTGAAGTGATCAATAAGCTACTCAATAAACTTAATGAAGTAGACGCGATGGTGATTGAATTACAAAAACAAATGCTCGCATCCTCTGAATTAATTAAAGCGCTGGCAGACCAAAATACTGCATTAATTAAGCGCGTGGAAGTGAACCGCATTAGATTAAAGTGGGTTTCTGGCACGGTGGCTATATTGGTTGTGATTGCG
>JAYTHN010000286.1:0-3936 GCA_043732505.1 Methylotenera sp. | reverse complement strand
GCAGCATCCATGCCAATACCAGCTTACGCGCATCATCTGGGTCATTCTCTTCATTCGCCGTGACTGCGCTTAAAAAGCGTAATCTGCGTAATACGCCATAAACGCTCTCTGCCACAAAGGCGCGCTCTTTAGTGCCTAAATCGCGATTATTACGAAAGAATTCGCTTAATTTCACATCTGCTGGGCTATTAAACTCTAGCAAGTTGGATAACATTACCGAAGCTTGCCGTATTAAAGTTGGCGTCATTTGATTCTCTTTATATTTTGATGGCGCCTCTAAAATGAGACGCTTTGATGTATTACTATTCTAATTGCGTGGCTGTTTTTTCTGTTTTTAAACTAGTGACTAACAACTCATACACTTTGCCATCTTTTTCCGTTTTGCGTATTTTAACAGGTACGTACTGATAATTTAAGGCTAACCACAATTCTGTTTTCTCATCACTCTCATTTGTGTTCCTCAGTAAGTGCACAGTGGTTAAGTTGCCCATTTTAGTTGGCGTCACCTCCTCGCCCTCAAAACTATACTCATAAAGCCCTAATTTTTTACCATTGGTGATACTGAATTTCAATGCTTGTAAGGGTGGCGAGAACATAAACTGGTACATAAAACTTAACAAATCTTGCGTAATATTGCCATTTTCTTCAACCAAATCTAAATTTTGATCACCTTTTGCGCCATGCAGATATAATTTTTTCTGTTGCCAGTCAAAATCTGCCATAAATGTTTTATTTTTATTGTTACCAAACTGATATAGATAATGCCTAGGTTGCAGGCCAGTGTTAATTAAAAAACCATCACTAGTTTGCAATAAATCTGGGATGACTAATCCAGCTAAACCTTTAGCCTCCATCAAACTTTTTATCCTGTATTGCTCACGATTTGGTAACAACTCATACACTATTTTGGCCTTACCTGGCGCGCTGCTGTTCACACTAGCAGCAATATTTGTACGTACATCAAACTCTGTTTCCACATATTGATAAGCATCAGGATTAATTTTGACAACCGGCTCTTCTATCATTCTTTCTGGTGGCAGCTCTGCATCAGAGGGTTTAATTTGGTGAATAGTCTCTGCAGTTACAACTGGTGGCGATTGCTCTACAGATGCTTGAGATTCACTGGATATTGGCGTTTCAGCTTCAGATAGCACTGGCTTTTTAACATCTTCCACGACGGGAATGGGCTTAACAGGCTCGGACTTTAGTGGCACCACCATTGGCGTTGGTAGTACTGGTTTAGAAGTCGTTGGTGTGTCTAATACCAATTGCGCCTCAATCAAATGATGGCCTTGGTTTAATGCTGGTAAATTAAAATAAAATTTTCCAATCAAAAATAAGTGCAGTAAAAATGAGATACCTAAAGCAATTGCAAACCGACGATAACTAGAGTTTTGCCAAATGCCTTTGCAGCGTATCAGAAAAGATTTATTCCACATGCAACTCAGTAAGTGTTTGCTCTAATTTTTGACCATTTTCATCAATAATCATAGTGCGCGCAGGCACATAATGATGCTCAGCACTTAACCAAAGCTCTTTCGTTTCAGTTTGAGGTTTATTTTGCTCTGGTGGCACCAAATGCAAAGTTTTATATGGAGCGCCAGCAACATCTAGCACCTCTTGCTGGGCGTTAATTTTGTATTGATACTGATTGAGCTTTTTACCTGTGGTTAAATTCACTGTAATCGCATCTTTCAATGGTGCGGGTAAGTACATAAACTGATACGCATAACTCGCTAAGTCTTGTGTACCAGCAGTGAGTGCGGCATCTTTTACGCTACCTTTTACCAACATGTGTAAGGTATTTTTTGGCCAGTCAAAATCCGCAATCAGCGCTTTTTTAGGATTATCACCCTGCTGCAACTCAAAGTGTGTAGGTTTCAAACCTTCAGCGGTAACTTCACCTATACTGGTTAGCTTGCGCTCACCAAATAAAGCATACACACCCAACCCTTTGGTAATACTTTCAATTTTATAAGTAGTTCCTATCATAACAAACTGCTCTTTAACCGTCGCAAAAGGCTGACCATTTTTAGTGACTTCATAATTCGCTTGAATGCGTTTAGGCAAGGCCTCTTGGGCAGATGCGAAAGTAGCAAACATAAAACCAAACGCTAAACTTAATGCTTTAATATGGCGTAACACGGCAACTCCTTAAAAACTTTCATCACCAGTTAACGCATGAAGTTGAGTTTTAGATACAAATTCTTAAAATTAAATGACTACTGTTGGTGCTTCACCCACCTGCTGTGCACGAATAGTCCCAATTTCAAATACTGTTTCACCAGCATCTTGCAATAATTTTTGTGCGGTCGCAGCATCACCTTTGGCTACAATCACCGCCATACCAATGCCACAGTTAAAGGTTTTATACATTTCACTATCCAACACATTACCTTGCGCTTGCAACCATGTAAATAACGGTGGCATCACCCAGCTACCCGCTTTAATCTCAGCAGTTAAGCCTGCTGGCAGTACCCGTGGAATGTTCTCTGTAATACCGCCACCAGTAATATGCGCCATTCCTTTTACTGGTAGCGTTGCGATTAATTGCAATAATGGTTTCACGTAAATACGGGTTGGTGCCATCAGCACATCTTTGAATTTTTTACCATGAAAGTCTGACTCAAAATCAATACCTGATTTTGCAATCAATTTACGAATCAATGAATAACCATTGGAATGTGCGCCGCTTGAAGCCAAGCCTAACACTACATCACCAGCAGCAATGGTTGTGCCGTTAATAATTGCTTCTTTATCCACACAGCCTACAGCAAATCCTGCTAAATCATACTCACCGGCAGGGTACATCCCTGGCATTTCAGCAGTCTCGCCACCAACCAGCGCACAGCCAGATTGTTCACAACCCTGCGCGATGCCTTTAATCACTTGCGCTGCGGTGCCTACTTCCAATTTGCCGCAAGCAAAGTAATCTAAGAAAAATAATGGTTCTGCACCTTGTACCAAAATATCATTCACACTCATTGCGACTAAATCGATACCCACTGTATCGTGTTTATTCAACTCAAAAGCGAGTTTAAGTTTAGTGCCTACGCCATCTGTGCCAGATACCAACACTGGATTTTTGAATTTCTTCGGCATTTCAAACAATGAACCAAAACCACCTATGCCCGCCAATACTTCAGGGCGCATGGTACGTTTTGCAAATGGCTTGATCTGCTCAACTAGCGCATCGCCTGCTTCCATATCCACGCCAGCATCGCGGTAGCAAATTGATGTTGCATTAGAAGTTGAATCAGAAGAAGGTATAGTCAAAACGGAGCTCTCTTTATAAAAAACGTCTTAGTAATAAATTTACGGTTTATCGAATGGCTTTAGGAAGTTAATCGATATTTAAGTATAATTTTAACCTATATGACGACTGAACCCAAAAAATCAGCACCAAAAAATCTTTTTACTAACAATCGCTGGTTGATATTTATCGCGATTATTGGCTTTTTACTCTATTTATTGTTGCCCGTACTCACTCCATTTTTAGTAGCAGCAATTTTGGCTTACATCTGCGACCCACTTGTGGATAAGCTTAGTGTTATTGGCAAAGATAAGCTTGTGATTGGTCGTACATTTGCAACCGTATTAGTGATGATCGCTATTTTCGGCGGCATTACCTTACTATTTTTAATTTTGGCACCTCTATTACAAAAAGAATCTTTTTTAATTGCAGAACGTTTGCCCACAGTGATTGGCAATATTCGCAATACGATTGAGCCTTGGTTACAAGCCAAATTCGGCATAAGCTTTGCAATCGACAGCACACAAATTCAGCAAATTATCACTAAAAACTGGAAAACTGCAGGAGACTTACTTGGCAATGTATTAGTGATGGCAGGCAACCATGGCATGGTCCTCATCGGCATCATCGCCAATATTTTTTTACTCCCTGTGGTGTTATTTTATTTACTACGTGATTGGGAT
>JAYTHN010000285.1:0-3937 GCA_043732505.1 Methylotenera sp. | reverse complement strand
GTTAGTTTTCCAAGAGACGAATAAATCAGAGGCATCTCGCTGTATCGCTTCAGTTGTATTATATTCATGCAAGGTATCTAAATACCCTAGCACATATAAACGCTGACCTGCATGCAAGTATTCTTCTACATACCGGTGTTCATTTTTATGTTGTGTACGTTTTTTGCTATTGATTATCTCAGTACCTGTGGGGTTCACTGTGTAACTACCCGAGCCATCTCGCAACTTAAATGATTGGTCACTTTCTACATATTATAAAAGTCAGGCATTGCTGATTTTATTCCCAGCTTTATTCGACCCAGCAATGTCTTGCCTATCCGCATATACCCAAGCACGATACCAAATGCAAGGAATACCATGAAAAGGGTTTTTGAGTAATTTGGGTGTAGAGGCTATGCCATGTAGCTCAATATAACCTTGTGCAGCAGACGCGATTGCAGAAATAGGGGCTTCAGTAATTTTAAGTAAGCGCCAGTAATTAAAAGCTTATGCAAATTCGCTCATTAGCATGGCAAAACTTAAAATGAGTTTCCATGCCTCATTGTCTTCATGACCAAACACCATAAAGCCCAGCGCACAAACATACACAACCGCCGCAACTAAATCGACAATATGGCTAGATAGCCTTTGAAACATGTTATTGCTAAAGCCAAATGTTATAAATTAACTATTAAAACGTGAACTGACATCAACATCTTGCGGCTCCTCTGAAGCAAACCGTAGCATTTCTGCCCGTTTAAAGTTAAATAAACCCGCCACTATCATGTCTGGAAATTGCTGAATACGTACATTATTATTGTTCACTGAATCATTATAAAACTCTCGGCGATCAGCGATTTGGTTCTCCAAGTCTGTAATGCGACTTTGCAAGTTAATAAAGGTATGATTCGCTTTTAAGTCTGGATAATTCTCTGCCACTGTAAACAAACCACTTAATCTTTCTTGCAATCCTGCTTCTGCCATACTCAAGCCTTCCATATCTTGCGTCTGGAGGATGCATATGCAGCCATCCGCGCTTGAATAACCTTTTCTAACGTCTGTGACTCGTGCGCAATATAGGCATTACAAGTATCAATCAGTTTGGGTAGCTCATCATTACGCTGTTTGAACAATGCATGAATATTGGCTCAAGCTTTTTTAACATTATTTTTAATGCTGACCAAACTGATATAAGTCATCACCACGCATATCATTATTACCGCAATCACTATCCAAACTATCATCTCGCGTTCCTAAATTATTAATTTTTTATAATCATAAAAAATTCTGCTTCTGCTTTTGAATATTTATGGCTTGCGGTACATTGCATCACCCAACACTACCGGCCCTACTTTTTCCCAATAGCGAGAAAAACGTTTTAAGCGTTTCTCGCTCAATTCTACATCGGCAAACTTAGCTATAGGCTCCCATTTAGGTGAAAATGGGGCTAATAATTCCTTAATTTTAAGGTTAGGTGTATCTTGCGTGAGTACTTGCCCTACCCCTTTGCTTATTAAAACTTCATAAGTATCACCTAACCAAACTTCAACTTCTTCCATTTCAATTAAACAATCCGCCATAAACTGCAAGCGATTGAGTGACCATTCACCATAAATTTTAGGGTCAAATATAAAAAATTTAGGGAAAGGCTGTTTGAGTAAGGCATGAGAAGCAGAGAGCATTTCATCATGTACAAATACTGCTTTAGTTGGAAAACCAGAGGCAGCATTTTTAGGTAAGGATGTTAATGTATATTGCCTCGCGACTGGCACGAGGGTTTGATTAAACAACCTCTCATTAAGCACTTCATAACTTGCATCAAACGGGCATTTAGCTTTGCAGTCGGTGCAATATTTCTCACCCGTAAAGCGCGCTAGATTTTCTTTATTAAAAAAATAAGGCTTTGTGCTAAAAGTTGAGGTGACCCATTGCCAAGAAAGATGATTACTTGCAACATCACCATCTAGCAAATGATGCTCAAACCAATCTGCCGCTGCGCGCCAATCTACCTTTAAGTGGTGCACTACATAGCTAGCAAACCACATACGTGCATGGTTATGCATATAGCCTGTACTAAGTAAATCTTTAACAAATCCATCCATACAAGGTAGGCCAGTTTTACCTTGTATGATGTAGTCATTCAAAGGCGCATGGCCTATGGCAACTTTTGGCGGCTCCATCTCACTGTAGATTTTGTTGCCTTCTGAAAACCATACTTGTCGCCAGTAATCGCGCCAGGCAAATTCAAATAATAACTTTTCTGCATCGGCCTCAAAACGTGTTTTGACTGAATTAAAGGATTCACTTAACGTTAAACAACCGTGTCGTAAATAAGGAGACAAATGCGTGACTGCCCCATTCAAAAAATTACGATTTCGATTGTAAGCAACCGCATCAATACTATTGAGTTTTTTTAAGCCACTCAGGCGCCCACCCGCCCATTCATGTTCTAAATCAGCCCCTTTTGCCGCAGGAAATTGGCGCTTGATGTAATGTAAGCGCTCACTACGGTCGCAAGGAATCGTTAATTTTTGTGCGTTCATCTTTAAAATAGCTCCTGTTGACTTGCCCTAGCCTTTTTCTCAGCTTCTGACTTAGCAGATTTTTTTATCTTCTTTTTTAATTCTGTTCCATTTTTATCGCGTTGGCTACCCATCATGCCTTTACGTGAAGCATGTTTTTTAATAATCGCCTGCGTTTCGTCATTCACACAGACTTGTTGCCGTGCCGCAGAAATTTTAACGCGTGCTTCGCGGGTAGCCTGCACAATATCTACAATAGGCATGGGGTAATTTTTTTCCAACACGCACCCATATAGAAGCTGCTGCGCTTTAGGCATTAAGTAAGGCTCAAAAATCCAAGTATCTGGTACGTGTTTAAGCGCAGGTAACCAATGCCGTACAAATGCACCTGTTGGGTCTTGATCTTGCGCCTGCTTAATTGGGCTATAAATGCGCAAAGTATTAATGCCCGTAGTACCGCTCTGCATTTGGCTTTGTGGCCAATGAATACCTGGCTCGTAGTCTAAAAATTCACGCGCTAAATGCAAACCAGATTCGCGCCAATGTAGCCAATATAAATATGATGCAGTGCTCATTAACATGGCACGCATACGGAAGTTGATCCAGCCAGTTTCACGTAGCATTGCCATGCAAGCATCTATTAACGGCCAACCAGTTTCGCCTTTGCTCCAAGTTTGCAGTCGTTTTTGCGATTCAATATCAGCCAAATGCTCATCACGCATACCATCGTGAGCATGATGCAGATTTTCAAATTCCATTTCAGACTCAGACTCTAACTTTTGCATAAAATGGCAATGCCAGTGCAAGCGTGACTCAAAACCAACTAAACCTGCGTTTAAACTTTTAGGAAACATGTGCGGCGCATCGATCACTAAATTGCGTTGCTCTCTGGTAGCTTGCACCACCTCACGCATAGAAAGGCAGCCAAAAGCCAAGTACGGTGACAAACGTGAGCCAGCCGTGACGGCCGTTAATGGACTAGAAATACCACCACGAAATTTGGCGGCCCGACCATCTAAAAAGCTGGTCTGCAGTTCTACGCCATTTATACGCCCACCACGCTGGGGTCTAGGTTTATCGTTGCCGTTCGCTTGAATAATATTGAGCGTAGGAGGCGTAATCATAGGCGCAGGAGTTGCTAGCTTAGGCACATTTAATAACGGCACTTGCATGCGTTGTTCCCAATGACCGATCCAATGGTTACGATTTTTTAACCGACGCACCACACCATTTTGTGGGATTTCCAACCACTCTACATTGTGCGTTTTACACCAACTAGCGACTGCTTTATCCACAGCAAAAGTCGCCCCATTGCCAGTTTCTTCATGACTATATATTTTAGCAATTGGCATTTGTGCTCTGATTACAGTTAGCGCGTTCACTATGCCTAATGGCCATTCTAGTAGATGTAAGCCTATATTTTTAAGTTGTACTCT
>JAYTHN010000284.1:0-1085 GCA_043732505.1 Methylotenera sp. | reverse complement strand
TCATATTGCAGTCGAATGTTACAAATTGATAGCGGCCTATGAGCAAAAGCATCAATAAACCTCTTAATAAATGTCTTGGTTTATTAGACCATTACTATTCGTTAAGTCTGGCCAGTTTGCAGGCTTTCTTGCCTAAATCGTTGGTGCAGTTGTATTATTACCCAATTATCATTTATCAACTAAAAAAGGATAGTTGTTACAACTTAAGTCAATGCTAGCTAATGGTCACCCGCTTTTGTGACTCATCGATAATGCTAGAATCGGTACGATGACGACAAAAACTAGTATCGCGTAATCAAACCACTAATCACAATTACCAATTAAAGGATTATATGAAAATTCAATCTCTCATCTTAGCCAGCATGTTTGCTTTTATTGGTTCAACAGCCGTTTATACAACTGCATTTGCAGAAACACCCGCTGCTACCGTCACCGCTACCTGTAAGGACGGTACAGCATTTAGCGGCGCGACTAAAAAAGGTGCTTGCTCAGGCCATAAAGGCGTTGAAGAATGGGGTACCGTTGCACCTGCGGCAGCCAGTACAGCGCCAATAGTAGCGGCGCCAGCACCTGCGAAAGCAGCAACAATGACCGCCAAACCTAGCTCAGCTTCTACCATGGCAGAAGCCCCAGGTAGTGGTGTTGGAAAAGTATGGGTCAATGGCAAATCAAAAACCTATCACTGTCAAGGTACTAAATATTATGGTAAAACTAAAGCAGGTTCATACATGATAGAGGCAGAGGCTAAAACTGCTGGTAATCACGCAGATCATGGTAAAGCTTGTAGTTAAGTTATAACTTACTCAATGCACTTCCATGCCCCTAATCAACCTTAGGGGCATTTTTTGTTAAGGTACGTACTATGTTGATAAAATAGATTTCGCGCTATCGTTTAATTAAAATGGATTTAGGCATTATCTGGCTTGCTAGAAAGCATGTGGATTGCCCAATTTGGCTTAATCCCATTTAAGCTCTGCTGAGTTAGACCCGATTTTGTAGTCGGGCAAGTTGATGATACTTTATCAACTTGTTAGGAGTTTCCATGAAACGTATTCCCCGTCGTTTATTGACAGAAGAATTTAAAA
>JAYTHN010000283.1:0-1087 GCA_043732505.1 Methylotenera sp. | reverse complement strand
GTCTGTCATGAGCGACACATTCGAACCAAAGAAGACATTAAGCAATTTCTGCATTTAGGATCTTTCCTCTTTGCATATCAATGATGTTGCTTGTAATTTGTTGATTTTCATTGTTGAATTGCATATTTATTTGGCTCGCCATTTGCATTTTGGCTCGATCCATAAAACAGCCCAGAAAAGCTGGGCTGATGAGGATTTATAATTCATGACATGGCTGACTGCCATATGCACTTTTTACAGGAAAGTGCCTCAAAGTTTCATGCATTACAACAATATGACTCATTATCTAATAATGGTAGATAGTTTGAACAAATTTTACTTTTGTAATTGAATTATCCAACTGTTTCGCTCTTAGATTGACGAGCAATGCGATTCGAATGAGGGTTAATTAGATACAAAAAGTATTTAATAATTAAAGATTGCATAGGTTAAATTTAAACATTTATTGTGAATGATAAATATTCAATATTAAAAACTAAATTTAGCGCTTCATTTGGTAGAAAAAATATTGCATTCTAAATATTGAAATAGTGTTTGTTTATTATTTCTAATAAGAGTAAATTAAATTTAATGTAAAAAGCATACCTGACTGAAAAGCGGGGACGCAAAGTTACCGGTCTAAGGCACAATTGATAACAATTATGCTATGACAGCGGGATCGCCAATTTGATGACCTATCATAGGTTGTCTATTTCTGTGTGTATCTTGCAGTCTCTAAACTTTGTGACTCTCAAATTTCCTTTGGTCTTTTTACAGGCTTAATGGTTTTAAATAAGTTTTAAAAACTTAGCTGAAATCTAAATCCGAGTAATAACATTTAGGATGTCTATGATTACGAGTACAACACGATTTAAGAAATTTAGTTTCATGACTGCCAAAGTCGTTTCGGCAACCTCATTGGTAGCTTTCAGCTTTAGCGTTAACGCCGGAACAGCTACTAGCAATCTATCAGCTACAGCTACAGCAACAGTTGCAGCAAACTGCACTATTTCTTCAAGCGCGGTCGCTTTCGGCGTTTATGATCCAATGGTTGCAAACAAAACAGCTAATTTAGATGCCACCGGCACGGTGACGGTGACTTGTACAA